>DATEKI010000169.1:0-10315 GCA_035277545.1 Rhodanobacteraceae bacterium
CATGCGCACCGCGCTCAGCGAAACGGTGATCGAGGGCGTCAAGACCAACCTGCCGCTGCAGCAGCGCATCATGGCCGACTCGGGTTTCAAGCACGGCGGCCGCAACATCCATTACCTCGAAAAACGCATCCGCGAGCAGAAAGAGAAAGGCATGGGGCTGGGGAGCTGATTCGGGCATCAAGAACAGCGTAACCAACCCTTGTCGTCATTCCGCGGCCGCGCGCAGCGCGGAACCCGGAATCCATTGTGGTTTTTCGCAAGCTGAAAAAATGGATTCCGGATCGCGGCTGCGCCGCGTCCGGAATAACGACGATTTCACTTGTAACGGTCTCGCACGCATGCCCTGGCTCGAACTGCAACTGACCATCGATGCCGACACGCAGCCGCGCGCCGAAGCTGCGCTGGAGGAACTCGGCGCGCTGTCGGTCACGCTGATGGACGCCGATGCCGACACCACCGATGAGGCCGCGATCTTCGAACCAGGTGTGGGCGAAACGCCGCTGTGGCATTCACTGACGCTGCTCGCGTTGTTCGAGGCCGGCGCCGACCGTCGCGGCCTGGTGCATCTCTTGAACGACGCGCTGCCGGAACTCGCGCCCGATCGCATCGTGTTCCGTGAAGTCGCCGACCAGGACTGGGAGCGCGCATGGATGGATCGCTACCAGCCGATGCAGTTCGGGCGGCGGTTGTGGATTTATCCGTGGAACGTCAAGCCGTCCGTGGATGCCGCCGACGCGGTGGTAGTGCGACTCGATCCCGGCCTCGCCTTCGGCACCGGCACGCATCCGACCACGGCCCTGTGCCTCGAATGGCTGGACGGGCTCGATCTGGAAAACAGAACCATCATCGACTACGGCTGCGGCTCGGGCGTGCTCGCGATCGCCGCGCTGAAACTCGGCGCCGCGCATGCGACCGGCATCGACAATGACCCGCAGGCGCTCACCGCCACGCGCGACAACGCCACGCGGAACGGCGTGGCGGACAACCTCCGGGTGTACCTCCCCGACGAATTGTCGCCCGGCCTGCAGGCCGATGTGTTCGTCGCGAACATCCTGGCCGGCCCCTTGGGCGAACTTGCGCCACGTTTTGCATCGCTGTGCAAATCCGCTGCGCCGTTCGCGCTGTCCGGCATCCTGGCCGGACAGGAAGGCGAACTTCTGGAACGCTATCGCGACTGCGGTTTCGCGAACCTGCGTGCGACCCGCCGCGAAGACTGGATCCGCATAGACGGCGTGCGCGGCTAGCGCATCGCGGCGGCTGTCGTGGCCTACAATCGCGGCATGTACACCCAGTGCCCGCAATGCCGGACGATCTTCGAGATCAGCGAGGATGCCCTGCAGGCCTCGCTCGGCATCGTCCGTTGCGGCCACTGCGCGGAACGCTTCGATGCGTTGCGCACGCTCAGCGATACACTGCCGTCGGATCCCGAAACCGCGCTGCCGGAACACGACCCGGATGCCCTGGCGCCGACGCTGACGTCCGCGATTTCGCCGGAGGCGGTGCAGGCGGCTGCACGGCCTTCCCGCAAAGCGGCATCGGAGAAGGCGCCTTCCGGCAGGGATGCCGCGGCAACGGAACCGGGCGAGGCATGGTTCGACGCGCTTTCGGGGGATCGTGCCCGCGCGCTGATTGCGGATGCCGCCGGCATTCCGCCCGAAGCCATCCAAAGCGATCCGGCGTGGCAACTCACCGACCTGCCGGTACAGACAACCTTTGCCGAGCTCGATGTCATTCCCGTGGCGGCCGTCGAACCGGAACCGCCCACGCCTGCGCCTGCCCACATCGAGGTGGTCGAATCCGAACCGTTCACCGACGCATGGGGACTGGAGGTTCCCGACGTCGGCCTGGCCGAAGCACCGTTCGAAGGGCACCCGACGAACGGCGAAGCGGCGCTGTCGTCTGCAGGCGATGCGCTGCTGGAATCCGCGAACGCCATCGGCGACGCCGTTCCGCTTGCCGTTGCGCAAGGGGAGCCCGATCCCGACGCACCGCTGCCGGAAGACCCTCTCCGCGCGGATGGCGTGTTGCCGCCGGGCGGTGCCGCGCCGGAAGACAACGCCGCATTGGCGGAACCACAGGGCGAACCGTGCGGCGGCGAAGCGGAACCCGCCGGCACCGCCGAGCCCGTGTACATCCCGCCGCCACCGCGGCGTATCCGCCGCAGTGATTGGCTTTGGGCAACCGGTTGCGCGGTGCTGGCGCTGGCGTTGGCCGCGCAGGTCGCCTGGGCCAGCCGCGTGGCGCTGGTCCGCGACCCGGCCACGCAGGCACAAGCCTTGCAGGTATGCGCGCGTTTCGATTGCAGGCTGCCGCCGATCCGCGACACCGCGAAGCTGGAACTGCTGTCGCGCGACGTGCGTCCCGATCCCGATGCAAGCGGCTCGCTCGCGATCACCGCGACGTTCCGCAACAACGCGCCGTACCGCCAGCCGTGGCCGGTCGTGGTGGTCGAGCTGACCGACCTCGACAACAACGTGGTCGCGATGCGCCGGTTCCGGCCGGCCGAATACATGCCCGACGCGGCGCGTCGCAGTGCCGGCATCGCCGCGGGCACCACCGCGGCCGTGGCCTTCGAAGTCGCCGATCCCGGCAAGCGCGCAGTATCTTTCCATTTCGGTTTCGACTGAAGCCGCGGGGCTGCGCGCTCCCGTCCGGCGCTGCTAGACTCGTCCGTTCGCGCTGGTCCGCTGGGCCTGCGCGCCTTGTCCAGGCTCCGGTCGATCGTGGATACCCCCTCCCTGCATTCCGTGCCATCCGTCCAGGCCGAACCGCTCCGCATCGGCAATCCGACGCTGGGCGAATGCATGGCATCCAGCGCGCGCCGCTACCTCGCCGACCTGAATGGCACGCCATGCCGCGAAGGCCTGTACGCGCGACTGCTGCGCGAAGTGGAAGCGCCGCTGCTGCGCGAAGTGCTGGCGTGGAGCGACGGCAACCAGAGCCGCGCGGCCGACGTGCTGGGCATCCACCGCGCCACGCTGCGCAAGAAACTGCGCGAGCTCGGTATCGTTTGAACACAGGGAACCACGCATCTCCATGACAGGATCGGGCATCATCACCGCGCGACGCGCGCTGCTCAGCGTTTCCGACAAGACCGGCCTCGCCGACATCGGCGGCGCCCTGCACGCGCTCGGCATCGAGATCGTTTCGACCGGCGGCAGTGCGAAGGCATTGCGGCAGGCCGGTATTCCGGTGCGCGACGTCAGCGAGTTGACCGGCTTTCCGGAAATCATGGACGGTCGCGTCAAGACCCTGCACCCGAAGGTGCATGGCGGCCTGCTGGGCAGGCGCGGCATCGACGATGCAGTGATGCTGGATCATTCGATCACGCCGATCGACCTGTTGATCGTCAACCTGTATCCGTTCGCGCGCACCGTGGCGCATGCGGGCGTGACTTACGAAGATGCGATCGAGCAGATCGACATCGGCGGCCCCGCGATGCTGCGCGCGGGCGCCAAGAACCACGAGCGCGTCGCGGTGGTCTGCGATCCCGCCGATTACGGCGAGTTGGTGGAAACACTGCGCCGCGACGGCGGCACCTCGTTCGAACAACGCCGCCGCTTCGCCGCGAAGGTCTTCGCACACACCGCGCGCTACGACGGCATGATCGCGGACTGGCTGGCGACGCGCGCCGACGGCGAACCCGGCGAGGCCTACCCGCCAACCCTGCACCTCGCGCTGCACCGCGCGCAGGAAATGCGCTACGGCGAAAATCCGCACCAGGCTGCCGCGCTGTACCTCGATGGCCGTCCTACGGCAGGCACGGTCGCGGGCGCGACGGTACTCACCGGCAAGGAGATGTCGTACAACAACTTCGTCGACGCGGACACGGCGCTCGAATGCGTGAAGGCGTTCGACAAGACGCCCGCGTGCGTGATCGTCAAGCACGCGAATCCGTGCGGCGTGGCGCTCGACCCCGATCCCCTGCGCGCATACGAGCGCGCGTTTGCGTGCGACGCAACGTCCGCGTTTGGCGGCATCATCGCCTTCAACCGCGCCATCGACGGCGCACTGGTGAAGAAGATCCTCGCCAAACAGTTCGTCGAAGTGCTGGTAGCGCCCGCGTTCGACGAGGACGCGCTGGCCGCGCTGCGCAGGAAGCCGAACGTGCGCGCGCTGGCCGTCGGCGAATGGCCCGAGGCATCGGCCGCCACCGTGCAGCGGCAGTTGCGCAGCATCGGCGGCGGCGTGCTGGTGCAGGATTCCGATGCCGATACCTTGATGCTGTCGGACCTCAAGGTCGTCAGCAGGCGCGTGCCGGATGCCGAACAACTGCGCGACCTGCTGTTTGCCTGGCACGTCGCGATGTTCGTGAAATCGAACGCCATCGTGTTCGCGAAGGACGGCGCCACCGTCGGCATCGGCGCTGGCCAGATGAGCCGCGTGATCAGCGTGAAGATCGCCGCGATGAAGGCCGCCGACGCGCAGCTTTCGACGCAGGGCAGCGTGATGGCGTCGGATGCGTTCTTCCCGTTCCGCGACAACGTGGACATGGCCGCGGGCGCCGGCGTGCGCGCGATCATCCAGCCCGGCGGCTCGCTGCGCGACCAGGAAGTCATCGACGCCGCGGACGAGCACGACATGGCGATGGTGTTTACGGGAACGCGGCATTTTCGTCACTGACGTGACGAAAATGCTCTTCTCGCCATCCCTGCCGCTGGGTCCCGGCCAATCCACGACCGGGATGACGGTGTAACGTAGCGATTCGTGTCTCCACGCTCGGGCAAGGAGAAGCATCATGCGCTACGAGCTCTTCTACTGGCCGACGATCCAGGGCCGCGGCGAATTCGTGCGGCTGGCGCTGGAAGACGCCGGTGCCGATTACGTCGACGTCGCGCGACTGCCGGAGGGTTCGGGCGGCGGAACCGCGGCGCTGCTGCGGATGCTCGATGACCCTTCGACGGGCCACCCGTCGTTCGCGCCGCCTTTCCTGAAAGCCGGGCGGCGGCTGATCGGGCAGACCGCGAACATCCTGCTGTTCCTCGGACCACGCCTCGGCCTGGCGCCGCGCGACGAGAGCGGCCTGCTGTGGGCGCACCAGTTGCAACTGACGATCTCGGATCTGGTCGCGGAAATCCACGACGGCCACCATCCGGTCGCGGGAAGCCTGTATTACGAAGACCAGCGCGACGAAGCCAAACGCCGCAGCGCGCACCTGCGGCGCGAACGCCTGCCGAAGTTCCTGGGCTGGTTCGAACGCGTGCTCACGGACAATGCGCGTGGGCGGCAGCGTTTCCTGGTCGGCAGCGCGACGAGCTGTCCGGATCTCTCGCTGTTCCAGGTCATCGAGGGCCTGCGCTACGCGTTTCCACGCGCCATGCGCCGGCTGGAAACATCGCTGCCGCGAACCGTCGAACTGCATGGGCGCATCGCCGCGCGGCCGGCGATCGCAGCCTATCTCGCTTCGACCCGGCGCATCCCGTTCAACAACGACGGGATCTTCCGCCATTACCCGGAACTGGATGCCTGAAGCGCGGGTTGGGCCGACGCCGGCCTTATCGCCGGAAACCCAGCCTGGGCTCACCTGCAACGTCAGGCTTCTTCCGCGAGGGGCCCGGGATCGGCCCGACCTGCAGGCTACGGGCCCGGTTCACTGTCCGCTCGTCGATGCCTTCGCCGGCGCGCTGCCGGCCGGCTTCTTCGGGCCGCCCCACTTGTAGATGTCGTAATAGACAGGCGAGACCGGCCCCTGGTTCGGATCGTGCACCAGGCTGCCGTTGGCATTGTCCACCTTGTAGGTCTGGGTCACGCCGTGCTTGGGCTTGACGCGCACCATGATCACCTGGCCGCCGCGGCGATATTCCTCGATGGTGTCGCCGTTGGCGTCGGTGCGCGTGGTCACGTTGGTGCTGTCGCGGCCACCATTCCGTCCGGCGGGTGCCACCGAAGGCGGGATGCCGGTGCTGGGCAGCGGAACGTTTTGTGGCTTGGCGCCGGGATCGTTGATGCCCGGCGGCGGCAGCGCCGAACCGGGGGGCGGCGGTGACGACGATGCGTGCGCCAATACCTGTTGTGCCTGCGCGGCAGGCAGACCCAGAAGCAATGCAACCGCGGTAAGCCATGGCAGAACTTTCACGATGCATCTCCAGGATCGACAGTTCGCAGCACCAGCATACACGGGCCGCGTGAGTCCGGCGTGCATGCGACGGCACCATGCGACAATCCGCCCATGGCGAAGCTCACGCTCATCGATGGTTCCAGCTACCTGTACCGTGCCTTTCACGCGCTGCCGCCGCTCAGCAACGCCATCGGCGAACCGACCGGTGCGCTGTTCGGCGTGGTCAACATGCTGCGCGCGACCCTGAACGAAAAACCCGATTACGCGGCGTTCGTGATCGACGCGCCCGGCCCGACGTTCCGTGACGAACTGTACCCCGAATACAAGGCCAACCGGCCGCCGATGCCGGACGACCTGCGCGCGCAGGTCGAACCGATGCTGGCGATCGTGGAGGCACTGGGCTTTCCGATCCTGCGCGTGGCGGGCGTCGAAGCCGACGACGTGATTGGCACGCTGGCGACGCGCGCCGCGGCGGATGGCATCGAAGTCGAGGTTTCGACCAGCGACAAGGATTTCGCGCAACTGGTCGGTCCGAACGTTTTGCTGGTCAACACCATGACCCACACCCGGATGGACCGCGACGGCGTCGTCGAAAAGTTCGGCGTGCCGCCCGAGCGCATCGTCGATTACCTGGCGCTGATGGGCGACTCGATCGACAACATCCCGGGAGTGCCGAAGTGCGGCCCCAAGACCGCGGCGAAGTGGCTGAACGAGTACGGCTCGCTCGACGACGTGATCGCGCGCGCCGGCGAAGTCGGCGGCAAGATCGGCGAGAACCTGCGCGCCGCGTTGCCGCAACTGCCACTGTCGCGGCAGCTCGCGACCATCAAAACCGACGTCGGGCTGGACGAAGGCCCGCGCGATTTGAAGCTGCGCGAGCGCGATGCCGGTACATTGCGGGAACTGTATGCGCGCTACGAGTTCCGGCAGGCGCTGGCGGAACTTGACAAGCAATCGTCCGGAGGAGACGAATCAAAATCGGCCGTCGCTCCCGTGCCCGGCGCGGACCGGAAATCCGCGTCCGGTGACGCTGCCGCTGCGATTGCGCCCTCGACTGCCACCTACGAACTCGTCACCACCCGCAAGCAACTCGAAAAGTGGCTGGCGAAACTGCGCAACGCGGAATTGTTCGCCTTCGACACCGAAACCACTTCGCTGGACCCGATGCAGGCGCAGCTGGTCGGATTGTCGTTTTCCGCCAAGGCTGGCGAGGCGTGCTACATCCCTGTCGGCCACGATTACCCCGGCGCACCGAAGCAACTCGATCGCAACGAGACGCTGAAGGCCCTGAAGCCGATCCTCGAAGACCCCAAGCGCCCCAAGGTCGGCCAGCACGCCAAGTACGACTGCAACGTCCTTTCGAATTGCGGCATCGAAGTGAACGGCATCGCCTTCGACACGATGCTGGAATCCTATGTGTTGAACGCGACGGCCAATCGCCACGACATGGATACGCTGGCCAAGCGCTGGCTGGATCACGACACCATCCATTACGAGGACGTCGCCGGCAAGGGCGCCAAGCAGATTCCCTTCTCGCAGGTCGATCTCGAAACGGCCTGCCGCTATTCGGCGGAAGACGCCGACGTGACGCTGCGCCTGCACCACGCGCTGTGGCCAAAACTCCAGGAGCAGCCGTCACTCGAAAAGGTATTCACCGGCATCGAAATGCCGCTGGTGCCGGTGCTGGCACGGATGGAACAGCGTGGTGTGCTGGTCGACATCGCGGCGTTGCGCCGCCAGAGCAACGAGCTCGGCAAGCGCATGCATGCACTGCAAACCGAAATGCAGCGCATCGCCGGACGCGAGTTCAACGTCGATTCGCCCAAACAGTTGCAGGCGCTGCTGTTCGACGAACTCGGGCTGCCGGCGCTGGTGAAGACGCCCACCGGCCAGCCGTCCACCAACGAGGAAGCCCTGGAAGCCATCGCGGCGCAGCACGAACTGCCGCGCATGATCCTCGACTATCGCCAATTCGCGAAGCTGCGTTCGACTTACACCGACAAGCTGCCGGAGATGGTCAATCCCCGCACCGGGCGCGTGCACACCAGCTATCACCAGGCGGCGGTTGCGACCGGCCGCCTGTCTTCCACCGACCCGACCCTGCAGAACATTCCCGTGCGCACCGAGGAAGGACGGCGCATCCGCGAAGCGTTCATCGCGCCGGAAGGCTGGCGCGTCCTGGCAGCGGACTACTCGCAGATCGAGCTCAGGATCATGGCGCACATGTCCGGGGACCCCGGCCTCACGAAAGCGTTCAGGCACGACCAGGACGTGCATCGCGCCACGGCAGCGGAAGTATTCGACGTCGCGCCCGGCAAGGTCACGTCCGAACAGCGCCGCGTCGCCAAGATGATCAATTTCGGATTGATGTATGGCATGAGCGCGCACGGACTCGCGCAGCGGCTCGGCATTCCGCGCAGCGAAGCGGCGGAATACGTGCAGCGCTATTTCGAGCGTTATCCCGGCGTGAAGGCGTACATGGACGCGACACGCGCACGGGCCAGGAGCGAGGGATATGTCGAGACTCTGTTCGGACGGCGCCTGTACCTCGACTACATCCACTCGCGCAACGCGGCCCAGCGTGCAGGGGCCGAACGCGCCGCGATCAACGCTCCGATGCAGGGTACCGCGGCCGACATCATCAAGCGCGCGATGGTCGCGATCGACGGTTGGCTGCAGGATCGCGGCGACGACGCGCACATGCTGATGCAGGTCCACGACGAACTGGTCTTCGAGGTCCGCGAAGATGCGCTGGACGCGGTGCGGGACGGAGTGCGCATACGTATGCAGGGCGCGGCGGAACTCGACGTGCCGCTGCTGGTCGATATCGGGTCGGGCCGCAGCTGGGGTGAAGCGCACTGAAGCCGCGGATTGACGATTCGATAACAAGCCGGCCCCGACCTTCTGCCGGACGGCACCATCACTTCGCCAGTTGTGGCTTTTTCATGGCAATGTGCGCGCCACGCGGCAAGACAACGGGTTGCGCACGGCGGCGGCGTCACGCGTGGCCCCGTTTGGACGTCCAAACCGTGCCGGAAGTCATGCTTGATCCGGCGGGTGAACGATCTCTGAATCCGCCCAAAAAAAGAATTTGAACTTCCCGGGGACAACCCCATCTAACGCTTCGGACGCACGCAACGGCGTCCCCGGTTCACTCACCTCCCTGAGCGAACCCCCGGAGTCAAACCCCTCCCCAGGTTTGGCTCCGTCCGCCCCGAGAGCTCCCCCCTGGCTCTCGGGGCATTTTATTTTCAGGGCTTGGATTTTCGGAAATCCACTACGGCGCTCGGTTTCACCCACCCGAGAGCTCCCACGTGTCTTCGGGGCATTTTATTTTCCGCTCCAATCAATGCCTCTGTCGCGCGCAACGCGATGATCACTCCACCTCTCCCGGAGGAAGAGGGAAAGTCGCCGCCTCACGCCGAAATGGCCAGCCGCTCGCTGCGGTACACCCCTGCGGTGATGACGCCGAGGATCGCAGCGAAAGCGAATCCGCACGCCAGCGCCATCGCGATGTCGTTGGCGGCGACAGGCTTGCCGCCGAGCAGATCGCTGATCCCGATCTGCTGTCCGAGCAACGGCACCGCGTACATCCAGTGCGCCGCCTTCACCGGCAGGACGGCCATCAACGCCGACGGAATGATCGGCACGATCATCAGGAACCCGAGATACGTTTGCGCTTCGCGGTAACTCTTGGCGAACGCCGCCACCAGGGTTTCCAATACCGCGAACACGGCGATCAGCGGCAGTTCCAGCAGGATCGCGTCGGCCACGAAGCCGGCGCCGAGGTCGAACGACATGCCGAGCCTGGCGGTCGGCAGGAAGCCGCCGGCGATCACGAACGCCACCACCGTCAGCACCAGGCTCGCCAGCGAGAACGCACTGATCGCGCCGAGCTTGCCCACGAGGATCCGCCAGCGCGCCACCGGATTGGCGAACAACGGCTCCAGCGACTGCCGTTCGCGCTCGCCGGCGGTGAGGTCGATCGCGAGGTACATGCCGCCGATGTAGATCGCGATCACGAAGAAGTACGGCAGGAAACTCAGGATCCTGCCCGCGCGCGACTGCGGGGTCGATTGATCGCGCTCGCTCACCACCACCGGCGCCGCAACGCCGGGCGAAAGCCCGCGCGCCAGCAGTCGCAGCGCGCCTTGCTGGCTGCTGTACTGCTTCAGCATGCCCTCGAGCCGATTGGTGGGCGTGCCCGAACCCATCTGCGAGGCGTCGTAGATCACCTCGACCTGCGCCGGCTCGCCC
>DATEKI010000170.1:0-7690 GCA_035277545.1 Rhodanobacteraceae bacterium
ACGCCGTGGCGTGCCGCCGCGCCATGACCTCGCATTCGAGGTGTTCCCGGACCTGCGCGACCGGCGCCGGCAACTCGCCGGCACCCTGTCGGGCGGTCAACAACAAATGCTTTCGATCGCGCGGGCGCTGCTCAACCCCGCACGCCTGTTGTTGATCGATGAACCCAGCAAGGGACTGTCGCCGAGGCTGGTCGGCGAGATGGTGGCGGCGCTGGCCCGGATCGCGAACGACGCGCCCGTGCTGCTGGTGGAGCAGAACCTCGCGGCCGTGCGCCGGCTCGCCGACCACGCGCTCGCGATCGAAGCCGGCAGGATCGTCCACGCCGGGCCGGCAGCGGCGCTGCTCGCGGATGCTGCGCTGACCCAACAACTGCTGGGCGTGTCGAGCCGCACGGCAGTCCCGGCATGAGCACCATCGTGCTGCTGGCAATCACCGGCGTCGGCCTCGGCGGTTTGTATTTCCTGGTGGCGGCGGGCCTCGCGCTGATCTTCGGGCTGATGCGCGTGCTGAACTTCGCGCACGGTGCGTTCCTGCTGCTGGGCGGCTACTTCGCATGGCTGGCCGGCATGCACTTCGCGGCGGGCGCGGCGTCGGTATCGAACCTGCAATTCGCCGCGATGTTGTGCGTGGCGCTGTTGACGGGCGCCGTGATCGGCACGCTCACCGAGCTGGTATTGATCCGGCCGCTGTACCGGCGCGAAGTTGCGCAGGTGCTGGTGACGGTCGGATTGGCGCTCGTCATCGGCGCGCTGGTCATCGGCATCTGGGGCGCGGATCCGCGCACGCTGCCCACGCCCGGGTGGATGCACCGCACGACCCGCGTGCTGGGCGCGCGCGTGCCGAACAGCCGCTTCGTCCTGATAGGCGCGGCGCTGCTGGTGCTCGCGGGCCTGCAAGGGTTCCTGCGCCACACGCGTTACGGCCTCATCGTCCGCGCCGGCGTGGAAAACCGCACGATGGTCAGCGCGATGGGCATCGACGTACGCCGCGCGTTCACGCTGGTGTTCGCGCTCGGCGGCGCCGTGGCCGGGTTGGGTGGCGCGCTTGCGGGCGTGTACTTCGGCGCGGTCAGTCCGGGGCTCGGCACCACGCTGCTGATCGACGCGTTCATCGTGGTCGTGATCGGCGGCCTCGGCTCGATCACCGGTGCGGCGCTCGCGGCCCTGGCGGTGGGCCTGCTGCAGCAATTCGCCAACTACTACGTCAGCGGGATCGGCGACCTGGCGATCGTGCTGTTGCTCGCACTCGTGTTGCTGATGCGGCCGCGCGGCATGCCGGGATCGGCAACATGACGGAGCCCACGCCCGCCACATCCAATATCACGGCGAGCGGACGCGCGCAGCCAATGATTCGCTGGGTCGTCCTGCTCGCGGTTGTCGCGTTGCTGGTCGCAGTGCCCTTCATCGGCGTGCCAACCGGTGGCGTCCTGCCCGACCGGCTGAATGCTCCGGGAAGCCTGCAGGTACTCGGCCTTTGCCTGGTGTTCGGCGCGCTGGCGATGACCTACGACCTCCTGTTCGGCTTCACCGGCCTGATGTCCTTCGGCCACGCGCTGTTCTTCGCGGCCGGCGCCTACACGTTCGCGATCGCGGTGACGGTGCTGCACCTGGCGGGCCTCGCGGCGTTCGGACTGACGCTGGCGGTGGCGCTGGTGCTGCCGCTGATGGTCGGCGCGGTCAGCCTGCGCACCAGCGGGATCGCGTTCGCGATGGTCACGCTGGCGTTCGCGCAGGCAGGCGCCGTGATCGTCGGACAGGATCCGTGGCACGCAACCGGCGGCGAACTGGGCCTCGGGATGTCCTACGACCTGCTGCCGCCATTTCTCGTTGGCGTGGTGAACACGCGTTACCTTTACTGGATCAGCCTCGGGCTGCTCATCGTCGTCGCCGGCGTGATCGCGTGGCTGCGCGGGTCGGTGACCGGGCGGGTGTGGCAGGCGATCCGGGAGAACGAGCGCCGCGTGCAGATCCTCGGCCTGCGACCCTATACATTCAAGCTGCTTGCGTTCGTGGCGGCCTCGTTCCTCGCGGCGCTGTGCGGCATCGTCTACCTGCTGCTGGTCGGTGGCGCCAACCCTTCGATCGCCTCCGCCGAATTCACCCTCACGTTGTTGGTGATGGTGGTGCTCGGTGGCGCGGGCACGCGTTGGGGCGCCCTGATCGGCGGCGTGCTTTACAGCTTTCTCGACCAGCGCCTTGCCGGGATGGCGGGATCGCCGTTGCTCTCGTCGCTGCCATCGCCGCTGCGCGTGCCGCTGTCGCAACCCCTTTTCATCCTCGGGTTGATCTTCATCCTGGTGATCCTGTTCCGTCCGGCCGGCATCGCGAGCCTGTTCGGTCCGCACGGGGCATCCACCCACCCATTGCGGCGCTGGCTGCGCCGGATCGGCGCGGGTCAAGGCAATGCGCCATAGAACCGGTCGCTGGTACCCGTGGCAGAAGGCGGAAACCTGAACCGATCGACCGCAAAGCCGCCGTTGATGCGCCGCAACAGGTATAATTGCCAAGTGCGGCAGTCCTGAAGCCGCCTTTTCTTCCCCTTTCAACGGCCGCAGTCGCGGCCGTTTCGCGTGCCCCAATGTCCATCAAGAACCTCCGCAACATCGCGATCGTCGCCCACGTCGACCACGGCAAGACCACGCTGGTCGACCAGCTGCTGAAGCAATCCGGCACCCTGTCGGAACGCGCGGTGGTGCCCGACCGCGTGATGGACAGCAATGACCTGGAGCGCGAGCGCGGCATCACCATCCTTTCCAAGAACACCGCGATCCGCTGGACCGACCGCCAAGGCGAGGAATGGCGCATCAACATCGTCGACACGCCCGGACACGCAGACTTCGGCGGCGAGGTCGAGCGCGTGCTGTCGATGGTCGACTCGGTGCTGATCCTGGTCGACGCGATGGACGGCCCGATGCCGCAGACGCGCTTCGTGACGCAGAAGGCGTTCCAGATGGGCTTCAAGCCGATCGTGGTGGTCAACAAGGTCGACCGCCCCGGCGCGCGCCCCGACTGGGTCGTCAACCAGACCTTCGACCTGTTCGATCGCCTCGGCGCCAGCGAGGAACAACTCGATTTCCCGATCGTGTACGCCTCCGCGTTGCACGGCTACGCGGGACTCGAACCCGATGTGCGCTCGGGCGACATGACGCCGCTGTTCGAAGCGATCACCCGGCACGTGCAGGCGCCGCAGGTGGATCTGGATGGTCCGTTCCAGATGCGCGTGTCGTCGCTCGATTATTCCAGCTACGTCGGCGTGATCGGCGTCGGCCGTGTACAGCGTGGCCGGATCCGCACCAACATGCCGGTCGCGATCATCGACCACGAAGGCAAGCGTCGCAACGGCAAGGTGCTGCAGGTGCTCGGCTTCATGGGCCTCGAGCGTCGAGAAGTGCCGGAAGCGCAGGCCGGCGACATCATCGCGATCTCGGGCATCGAAAGCTTGAGCATCTCCGACACGATCTGCGATCCGTCGTCGGTGGAAGCACTGCCCGCGCTGACCGTGGACGAGCCGACCATCTCGATGACCTTCCAGGTCAACAACTCGCCGTTCGCGGGCAACAAGGATTTGTCGGGCGGCAAGTTCCTCACTTCGCGACAGATCCGCGAGCGCCTGACCCGCGAGACGCTGCACAACGTCGCGCTGCGCGTCGAGGACACACCCGACCCCGACAAGTTCAAGGTGTCGGGGCGCGGCGAGCTGCACCTGTCGATCCTGATCGAAACCATGCGCCGCGAAGGCTACGAACTCGCGGTGTCGCGCCCGGAAGTGATCGTGCGCGAAATCGACGGCGTGCTGCAGGAACCTTATGAGCAACTGGTCGTCGACCTCGAAGAGCAATACCAGGGCGGCGTGATGGAAAAACTCGGCACCCGCCGCGCGCAGCTCAGGAACATGGAGCCCGATGGCAAGGGCCGCGTGCGCCTGGAATACATGATCCCGGCGCGCGGGCTGATCGGCTTCCAGACCGAATTCCGCACCCTCACCGCGGGCACCGGGCTGATGTTCCACGTGTTCGACCACTACGGCCCGAAGTCGGAAGGCGTGATCGGCAAGCGCCTCAACGGCGTGATGATCTCGAACGGCACCGGCCCCGCGCCCGCGTACGCGCTGTTCGGGCTGCAGGATCGCGGCCGCATGCTGATCGATGCGGGCGTGGAAATCTACGAAGGCCAGCTGGTCGGCATCCACGCCAAGGACAACGACCTGACCGTCAATGCGCTGCGCGCCAAACAGCTCACCAACATCCGCGCGGCCGGCAAGGACGATGCATTGACCCTGACGCCGCCGGTGCGGCTGTCGCTGGAGCAGGCACTGGAATTCATCGACGACGACGAACTGGTCGAAGTCACGCCGAAGCAGATCCGCCTGCGCAAGCGGCACCTCACCGAGAACGACCGCAAGCGCGCGTCGCGGCAGGCGGCTTGAGGCCCGGCTCAACGAAACGGCACCCGCGGGTGCCGTTTCCTTTTCCGCCGCGATATTTTCGTTGACACCTTCGAGCCGCGCGCGTACCTTGCGCGCGCCTTCGACCCGTCGAAAGCTTTCGTTTTCCTTTCAGACATCCGAATGGACAGCACTCCGAGTACCAGCGCAGCCGTTCGCCTTTCCGGGTGGGCGCCTGCCTTGGTCAATGAAATCCCGAACACGACCCGTGGGATTGCGCGGGCGGACGACTCGCTGTAGCCGATTCCGCTTGCTTCCGATCCGCGCGGATCGGAGGTGAGCCATGATTCTTCGTTGCATTCTCGTCGTCGCGCTGGTCGCGGCACTGCCCCGCATCGCAAGCGCCGACGACACGGCGCCGCGGCTGTTCGTGCCGCGGTTGTTGTCCGCGCAATACACCTTCATCGACCAGCACCAGGATGCGCTGCGCTCGCCCTATGCGGGACCGTTGAGCCTGAAGGCCGGCGGCGACACCGAGCAGTCGCACACCTTCGGTGCGTACTTCGGCGTGCAACTGCCGGCGCATTTCCAGTACTACTTCGACGTCGAGATGTTCAAGGGCGAAGGCGTCAGCGGCGCCACCGGCGTCGGCGCCATCGTCAACGGCGACGTGGTGCATTCGGGCAACGCCGGGCTAGGCAAGCGTGCCTACGTCGCCCGCCGTTATCTGCGCTGGACGCTGCCGCTGGGCGGCACGACGCACGCCATCGAGCGCGACCAGGACCAGTTGCCTGGCAAGGAATCCGATCACCACCTCGAAGCCAAGCTCGGCCGCATGACGCCCGGCGACGACTTCGACAAGAACCGCTACGCCAACAGCGCACGCACGCAATTCATGGACGGAGCGTTCTTCAACGCGCTGGCCTGGGACTATGCCGCCGACACGCGCGGTTACACCAACGGCCTCCTGCTGGCTTATGTGTCGCCTCATTGGACATTGCGTTACGGCGTGTACCAGATGCCGACGCACGCGAATGGGCAAACCCTGGAAGCACCGCTCACGCGCGCGCGCGGCGAACAGATGCAGCTCACGCTGCGCGAGTCACCGGACAGTTGGGCGCTGCGCTTGCTGGTCTATCGCAACATCGCGCGGATGGGCATGTATCGCGACGCACTGGCGCTAGCCGAGGCGGGCGGCACGCGGCCCGACATCGTCACCGACGATGCTGACGGCCGCCACAAATACGGTTATGCCATCAACGCCGAGCTGCCGCTTGCGGACGGCGGCGATACCGGCCTGTTCGCCCGCTACGGCTGGAACGATGGCCATACCGAGTCGTTCGTGTTCACCGAAGTCGATCGCGACGCCAGCCTCGGCGCGCAGGTCTCCGGCGTGCACTGGCACCGCGCGCAGGATCGGCTGGGCATCGCCGTCGCGATGAACGCGCTGTCACGCGACCACCGCAACTATCTCGCCGCCGGCGGCTGCGGCTTTCTGCTGTGCGATGGCGCGTTGAATTACGGCCACGAGGAAATCGTCGAAGCCTATTACGCGATCCACGTGCTCGCGCATGTCACGCTGAGCCCCGACTTCCAGTTCATCCGCGATCCCGGCTACAACCGCGATCGCGGACCGGCGCGCTTCATCGGCATACGCGCGCACCTGGAATATTGACGCTCAATCGGGCGTCGCTTCCACCGGACGCTCGCGGCAAGCCATGGGCAGGTAGCGCTCCTGGATATCCGGGCTGCCGCAACGCCAGTGCATGGCTTTGGCGCTTCCATCGGGCTGGAACACCAGATGGTCGCCCATGATGATCCGGTTGGCATGGCCGCCGAACGTGACGATCACGCTGCCGTTCTGCACCTGCACGCTGCTCACGTATTGGCCCGAGAACGTGTCTGCATCGGCAAGTCCGGCCTCCGCATTGTCCGCGGGAAGCGCGCCGCGCGTACCCAGGTATTCGCCCACCGCAATCCGTGCGCTGCCGGACAACGCCATGCCTTCCGCAACCTGCGCGCGGATCAGGTAGTTCTGGTACGCGGGAATGGCGATGGCGGCCATGATCGCGAGTGCCGGGATGACGGCGAAAAAACAGCCGCCGATCACGATCAGTGCGATCGCCCAGCCGGGCATTCCGGAACCCGCCACCGCAGCGTTGTTGTCCAGTTCGCCGCGTTCGAACGCCGCAAGACCTTCTTTGCGCACCACGCAACACTCGGCCATCAGGTCGTGCAGGCCCTGCTTGCGCAGCGTCCAGCCGGCCATCATGTAACCGATGTCGAAAATCAGGCCGGAAATGATCTTGCCGAAAAACCGGCCCGTTGCGCGTCCGAAACCGATCCGCCGCCCGGACATGTCCGTCACGCGCAGCCCGAGCGCGAGTTTCCCCGGCGTCGCCTGCCACCGCGAGGATTCGCACAGCGCGAAATACAACCAGGGCAACACGATCAAAAGGATCCAGATGAAGGGCAGCGCCAGCAAGTTGGGCTGCGGATGCGGATTGCCATGTGCCGCCTGCAGCATGATGGGCAGGACGAACACGAATTCCAGCACGCCGAAGAACGGCATCAGGATCAGCCAGTCGATCATGTACGCCGCGAACCGGCGCCAGAATCCCGCGTGCAGCAACGGTGCGTGTAGATGGTCGGGCAGCGGCTGCGTACTGCCGTACGGCATGGATGCCATGGTGTTCCCCCTTCTCGTGAATCCCCGCGCCGATTCTGTCGAAACCCCGCCTCAGCGGCAACTCTCGGGCAAGTAGCGCTCGCGGATGTCCGGACTGCTGCATTGCCAGTGCAGCGCGGCGGCGTTGCCCACCGGCGCGATCACCACGTGGCCGCCGCGGATGAGCATGTTCGCCTCGTTGCCGTAGGTCACCACCACCTTGCCGCCGGCGACGCGCACGCTGCTGACGTAACGGGCATGGATCGCCTCGGGCTTCGGCAATCCCAGCGCCTGGTTGTCGCCGGGCAATGCACCGCGCTGGCCGATGTATTCGGCAATCAGTGAACGCGCGCGCGCGGTCGCGTCGAGACCCTGCGCGACTTCGCTGCGCACGACGTAATTCTGGTAAGAGGGAATCGCGATTGCCGCGATGATTGCGGCAACCGGAAGCAATAGAAAGATGCAAACGCCGACCACGACCAGCGCGATGCCCCAAGCCGGCATGCCTGCGCGTGGCAGCATCGCCGCGGCATCCGGCACGTCCGACCCGCGGCCTTGCCAGGCGCGCAACCCATCCTTGCGCACCACGCAGCAACTTGCCATCAAGTCGTGCAGCGCCTGTTTGCGTTCGGTCCAGC
>DATEKI010000171.1:0-4669 GCA_035277545.1 Rhodanobacteraceae bacterium
CTGGTCACCGTGCTCGGCGGCTTCGCGCAGCCGTACGCTGGGGGTGTGCAGCAATTTTCCGGTGAGGGTGTTGGCGAGGTAATCGAGCGCCTCGTTGGGGTCGCGACCGCCCGCCAGCATCTCGCGTGCGCGCGCGAGCACTTCGTCGCGCTGCGCTTCGGCACTGGCGCGGTAGACGCGCAACGGCTGGTCGAGCGCGGCGGCGCGCCGCCAAGCGAGATAGCGTTCCACTTGCAGGTCGATGATGGCCTCGGCTTCGCGCACCGAGGCTTCGCGCGAGCGGCGTCCACCTTCGATCGATTGCTGCAGGTCGTCGATGGTGTACAGGAACACGTCCGGCAGTTCGGCTACGGCCGGGTCGATGTCGCGCGGTACGGCCAGGTCGATGAGCAGCATCGGGCGGCGCCGGCGCTGTTGCGAGGCATGTTGCAACATCGGCACGTCGAGGATGGGTTCACGGCTGGCGGTGGCCGAGATCACGATGTCGGCTTCGGCGATGTGTTTCGACAAATCGGACAGCGCGATCGCGTAACCGCCGACCGGATTCACCAGCGCCTGCGCGGTCTCGATGGTGCGGTTGGCCACGATCAGGCGCTTCACGCCCCGCTCGATCAGGTGCCGCACCGCGAGTTCGATGGTGTCGCCGGCGCCGATCAGCAGCACGCAGGAGTCGCGCAAGTCGGCGAATGCCTGTTCCACCAGGCGCACCGCGGTGAAGGCGACCGATACCGGGCCGGTGCCGATGCGCGTTTCGGTGCGCACGCGCTTGGCCACCGCGAAGGCGTTCTGCAGCAGCCGGTCCATCGGTGCGTGCAGGGTGTGCGCCGAACGTGCCGCGCGCCACGCATCCTTCACCTGTCCGAGGATCTGCGGCTCGCCCAGCACCATCGAGTCGAGCCCGGTCGCCACGCGGAACACGTGCCGGACGGCTTCGTCATCGGTATGCCGGTACAGGAACTCGTCCAGCCGGCCCGGGGTCATTTGATAACGGGCATGCAGCCAGTTCTCCGGCGTGCGCTCGGCGCCGTCGCGGACGCTGCAGTACAACTCGGTGCGGTTGCAGGTTGACAGGATCATGGCCTCTTCGACGCCCGGTTGCGCGGCCAGGTCGGCCAGCGCCGGCGGCGTGGCATCCGGGTCGATGGCCACCCGTTCACGCAGGGCGACCGGCGCGGTGAGATGGTTGAGGCCGAGTGCGATCAGCGGCATGGCATTGACAGGGCGACCGGCTAAGCTGTCGCTTGGCTGCAAGACGAAAGAGGACCGGAATTCCGGTGCGAAGTGTGCGGACCCGACCCGACAAGTTCAAGAAGCTGGACCCCGGCTCGCCGGACATTCATGTGCTGGCCGGAATGAAGCACCCGGAGCCGGATCCCGGCCCATCCCGTATCCCTGCGCCGGCCGGGATGAAGCCGTCCTGGCTTCATTTTAGCGCGTTTGCCCTGGTCCTCGTGGTCGCGGCAATGGCTGCGGGATGCGCCCAGGCGCCCATGCGAACCGTGTCACATGCCGCCGCGGCGCAACCGCTGGCCACGCTCGATCTTCCGGCGGAGAGCCAGAACGGCAAGGCTTCGGCGCTGCTGATCGCGGCCGAATTCGCATTGCAGGGCGGCGATTCCGCGAAGGCCACCTCCGATTACGCCACGGCCGCGCAGATCTCCGACGACCCGGCGATTGCGAAGCGCGCGTTGCAGTTGGCGCTGGCAACGCATGATGCCGATGTGGCGCAGCGGATGCTGGATCGCAGCCGGGCATTGGGTGCGGGTGCGCACGATCTGGCCATGGCGCGCGGTCAGCTCGCGATGCTGCGCGGCGATCGCACGGACGCGGAAGGGCAGTTCCGCGCCGCGCTGGCGCCCGGAAAGGTCGAAGACTGGAAAACCTTCGCGGCGTCGTTGCTGACCGCGCGCGACACCGCGCTGGCGGGGCGCGTGCTGGAAGATCTTGCGACGCCGGACAGGTTGCCTGCCGACGAGAACGTGTGGGTGGCATTGAGCCAGTTGGGCGAGCACCTAGGCCGGCACGCGTTCGCGCGCAAGCTCGCGGACATGGCCGCGCAACGCTTCGACGACACCGATGCCATCGCGTGGGCAGCCGATCTTCGCGTATCGGCGGGTGACCGCGACGGTGCGCTAGCGCTGTATCGAAGGGGCCTGGCTGCGCATCCGAAGAACACCGGCCTGCGCCTCGGTTATGCGACGCTGCTTGGCGATGCCGGCAAGTATGGCGAGGCGTTGCAGGTGCTGGCGCGCGGACCGCAGACCCCGGCGACCTGGTCGGCGCGCGTCGCCATCGCCGCACGCGCGAAAGATGAAACTGCGCTGCGCCGGCTCTACGCCGGCCTGCAGCACGCGCCCGAAGCGCAGCAGCTCGACAACGCGTTCCTGCTCGGCCAGTTGGCGGAATTGCTGCATCACGACGACCAGGCGCTCAAGTGGTACGGCCAGGTCGATCCGGACAGCCAGCATGCCTTCGACGCGCAGGTGCGCACCGCGGTATTGCTGGACAAGGCGGGGCAGTTTGAACAGGCGCACGCGCTGGCGGCGCAGCTTCAGCAGGATTACACCGACGACCCCGAATCGCTGCGTACCGCCTACGAGCTGGATGCGCAGATGTATTCGCAGCATGGCGAACACGCGAAGGCGATCGATGCCTACAACCGCGGCCTCGCGGCAATGCCGGGTGATCCGGCGCTGGTGTACGACCGCGGCATCGAGGAGGCCAACGCCGGCAACACCGATGCGGCCCTGGCGGATTTCCGCAAGGTGCTGGCGCAAAACCCTGACAACGTCGAAGCGATGAACGCGCTCGGCTTCACGCTCGCCGATACCGATCGCGACCTGCCCGAAGCGACACAGCTCCTGCGCAAGGCGCTCGCTGCCAAGCCCGATGCGGCGGCGATCATGGACTCCTGGGGCTGGCTGCAATATCGCCTCGGCAATCTCGGCCAGGCCGAAACGTACCTGAAGCGCGCCTGGGGTCGGCAGCAGGATCCCGACATCGGCGTGCATCTGGGAGAGGTGCTTTGGAAGCTCGGGCAACACGACAGTGCACGCGAAGTGCTCGGCAAGGTGCGCAAGCTCGACCCGCACAACGAGGCACTCGAGAAGGTCGAACGGAAGCTGCGTCCATGATGGAACGTTCGAACAAGCTGCTGCGCCCGGCAGTTCACGCGCCGGCGGCACCCAATCCGCCTTCGCCCGCGACGGTTCTGCGAAGGTTCGGGGCGCAGCTGCGGGTTGTCGCGGTTATCGGTGCAGGCAGCTTGTTCGTGGCCGCGTGCGCGCCGGTGGCGGTGCGCACGCCTGGCACCGCGAAGCAACTCGCGACACAAGCCGCCCGCGAACAGGTGCTTGGTGCGCAGCAGTCGTGGAGCCTCGACGGGCGCTTCGCCGCATCGGATGGCCGGCATGGCGGCAGCGGCAGCCTGAGTTGGCAGCAGGACGGCCGGCAATACCAGTTCACCCTGCGCGCGCCCATCACGGGCAAGAGCGTGCAGCTGAACGGCGGGCCGAACGGCGCCGTGCTCACCGGCATGGGCAAGCAGGCGCTGGCCGGCCGCAGCGCGGGCGACGTGCTGAACGCGGAATTCGGCTGGGACGTGCCGGTCACGGATCTGGCCTGGTGGGTGCGCGGCCTGCGTGCCCCCGGCCGCCCGGCCATCCTGACTTTCGGCGCCAACGGGCTGCCGGCGACGCTGGACCAGGACGGCTGGCACGTCGACTACCGCGAATGGTATCCGGAACGCAATCCGCCACTGCCGCGCAAGGTCTACGCCAGCCGCGATCCTTACACCGTGCGGGTGCTGATCGAAACGTGGAACGCGCCGGCACCGCAGTAGGCAATGCGCTTGCGGGGGGCGTTCCGGCGGCCAACCGCCTGAATTGACAAGGATTGCGCCGGCCGCGACAATAGGCGGCTTTTCAGCACGCGAGACCGCCTCCGGCCTCGCGTGCTTGGCTGTTGCGGAATGCCTGCCGAGGCCTTTTGCCATCAGGGCGCGGCAGGATGCCAAGAAATTGCATGATCGCGGCACATGGATGTGCCGACGCAGAGGCGCTAGGCGCCGATGCGGAACACGTGGCGCGGCTTTGCCGCGACCGTGTTCATCGCGCCGGGCAGGATGCCCGGTCGCGATCAAAACGCGGCACATGGATGTGCCGCCCGCGAAGGCGCGAAGCGCCGTAGCGAGCAAACGTGGCGCAGCTTGGCTGCGGCCGTTTGCCATCAGGGCGCGGCAGGAGGCGGAGATGGTTCCGTGAGAACAAGATCGCGGTACAGGGATGTACCGCCGCGAAGCGAAAGCGAGTTCGAATTCATTTCGGACTCGCTTCGTGAAAATGGCGGCAGGATGCCCCATTTTTCACTACAAGATGGGGCGTCGCCAAGTGGTAAGGCACCGGGTTTTGATCCCGGCATTCGCAGGTTCGAATCCTGCCGCCCCAGCCACCGGCCGGAATGCTAGTGAAGGGCAGGGCATGCACAACACATCCAATTTGATGCTGTTCTCGGGCAATGCCAATCGCAAGCTGGCCGAGGACGTCGCGCACACCCTCGGCGTGCCGCTGGGCAAGGCGGTGGTCGGCAAGTTCTCCGACGGCGAGGTACAAGTGGAGATCGACGAGAACGTCCGCAACCAGGACGTGTTCGTGATGCAGTCCACGTGCGC
>DATEKI010000172.1:0-3443 GCA_035277545.1 Rhodanobacteraceae bacterium
CACCGGCTGGCTGCAGATGAACCTCGCCACCGGCAACGAACACTGGAACTGGCTGTTGAGCTACGACAGGCAAGCCAGCGATGAAGCCCTGTCACTGGGCGCGAAGTTCGATTTCTGACCCAACCCGGATGTCCATTTCAAACACGAGGGATCCACCATGAACATCAAGAAGACAGCATTGACCATGACCGTTCTGGCAATGACGACCGCTGCCGGCGTGACCGCGGCCCAGGGAATCGCCAACCCGCAAACCACCTCCGGCTGGTTCGCCAATCGCATCGTCGGCACCTTCCAGACGACCGACGGAAAAGTCGGGCCATGCGGGACCACACCGACCCAGCCGGTGGGCAACACGATTTCCTTCAACGAGGGCGGCACCGCCATCGAGAGTCCGCAATTCCCGCCGGTCGGTGCTCCGGGCGTGTTTGGAATTCCAGGGATCTTCACGCGCAACATCGGTATGGGAAGCTGGTCCTACAACCCGCGTACGAACCACTATTCGTTGCACCTGCAATACGACTTTTTCGAGGACGGCGAGTTCTACGGCACAGGCACCGTGGACCGCGACCTCCAATTGAGCCCCGATGGCAAGACGGCGTCCGGCGCGGTGCAGTCCACGATCTACGCCGCCGACGGAAGCGTGCTCCGCAGGATCTGCGGCACGGCGACTTCAACACGCCTCTAAATCCGCGGAATCGGCGCGGTATCCGCCGGCACGGCGGATGCCGCGCCCGGGACAGTGACGCGTGTTCGTTCTCGGCGTCAGGCCGTCGCCAGCACCAGTACAGCGGCCACGGCCAGCGCAAGTCCGGCCCAGTTGAGCCGCCCGATGCGCTCGCCGAGCCACCACACACCGACGATCGTGGCCAGCACGATCACGCCGATGTTCATCGCCGAGAACACCAGCGCCGGGTCGTGTGCGAGGTGGCGATGCGCCTGCACGTAAAACAGGATGTTGCCGAAGTTGAACATGCCGAGCAGCACCGCGCCGCCCACGTTGCGCCAGCGCCATCGCGCACGCCGGCCGGCGTACAGCCAGGCGATCGCGAGCATCGCCAACACGAATGCCAGCACGAAGGTGGCCAGCAGCACATCCGCGAAGGGCACGCCGGCCAGTTGCGCGACGCGCTTGAACAGGATGTCGATGACGCCCATGCCGACGAACACCACCAACGGCAACCCCCAGCCACCCGGCCCCACCGCTTGCGTGCCGGAGTCGCGTTTTCGCAGCACGATGCACGCGATGGCGACCAGGCCGATCAATACGCCGATGCCCTTGTGCCAGGTGAACACCTCGCCGAACACGGTGAACGCGGCCAGCAACGGCAACAGCAACGACAGCCGCTGCGCCGCATCGGTCACCACCACGCCGACCCGCTGCACCGAGTACGCCAGCACCACGAACATCGAAGGCAACAGGATGCCAAGTGCGATCAACACCCGCCAGGCTGGATGCGCCGCCGGCAGTTCCAGCAAGGACGGATGCGGATCGAGCAACGCGGCCGTGAGCAGCGTTGCCACCAGGTAGTTGCCGGCGATCGCCTGGCGCACATCGATGCCGTGGCGCGGCGCGAGCTTCAGCAGCACCGAAACCACCACGCTGCATGCGACGCCCAGGGCGATGTCGATCACGGACGCGCGCCCGTCACCACATCAGGTCATCGGGAACACCGTCGTCGGCCCCGGGCGCGGAGGGATCGACCAGCAACGCCATGACTTCAGGGGCGACGGCTTGCACCTGCAACGCCACGTCGCGCGCGACCACCAACGCACGGCCACCGTGCATCACCACGCCGAGTTCGCCGCGATTGAGTTGCGGCAGTTGCCCGGCGGTGACATAGACCCGCCGGATCTTGCCGGCGTATTCGAAATTGCGTGGCTGGTCGGCGTCGGCCTGGTTGAGCGCCTTTCCTTCCAGCAACGCCTGCAGCTTGCGCTTGCGTTCTTTTTTTTCCGCGGCTTTCTCGCGCGCCTCGCGCTCGGCGGCTTCGCGTTCGGCGCGATCGGCCTTCGCGCGCAACGCGAACGCCTGCGCGAGATCGGGCTCGGCCGGCGCGCGCGGCTTGCGCGGTTCGGGTTTCGATTGCGCGTGCTCGTGCGATTTGGGTTTCGGCGAAGGTTTGAAGCCGGCCTTCAGCAACTGGTCGCGCAGGGATTCACTCATGAGACTCGATCCAACATCGTGCAGTCGTCAACCCGCAGCGAAGCGATCACGCATGACCGCACTGCATTCTCCAAAGTAAGGCCATGGACGGCCGAGGTAATGTTCCGTGGCGCCACGAACTTTCCGGACGCGGCCGCGTTTAGTTGAGCAGCGATCAGGGAAGATCGCACAGCGTTCTCCAAAACAAGGCCATGGATGGCCGGGGTGGTGCTTGGAAACTTCATATCCCTGAAATTTGCGATAAGCACCAACCGGGCCGCGAACAGGGATGTTCGCACTAGTAGTGCGGCGGTGGTTCATCCTGCACATTGTCGGAAAGGCTCATGCGCAGCGAGGCCAATTCCCGGCGCAATTCGCTCAGTGCGTTTTCGAGTTGCAGCAGGCGCTGCGACTGCATCGCTTCGCTGTCGCCCAGCGATGAAACGGCGTCGTCCAGGAACGTCAGCCGCAACTCCATGTCGTCCAGGCGCTCGTCAGGGGGTGTCGGCATCATGTCGGTTGCTCCGGTTTCATTGCGCTGCGGCCACGTCCGATCCCGTAATAGGCGAGGCCCGCGGCTTCGACCATGGCGGGATCGTACAGGTTGCGACCATCGAAGATCACCGGCGATTTCAGCGCAGCCTTGATGCGCGCGAAGTCGGGGCTGCGGAACGCCTTCCATTCCGTCACCACCGCCAACGCGTCGGCACCGTCCAGTGCCGCCCAGGGATCGTCGCACAACGCCAGGTCACCGCGCTGCCCATAGATGCGCGCCGTCTCGCCACGGGCCTGCGGATCATGCGCGCGTACCCTGGCGCCGGCCTGCCACAGGGCTTCCATCAGCACGCGGCTGGGCGCCTCGCGCATGTCGTCGGTATTGGGTTTGAACGCAAGCCCCCAGAGCGCGATCGTCTTGCCGCGCAGGTTGCCTTCGAAATGCCGCATCAGCAGGTCGAAAACCTTGCGCTTCTGGTCGTGGTTCACTGCCTCCACCGCGCCCAGCAGGCGCGCGTCGTACCCGTTCGCGTGCGCGGTACGCTCCAGCGCCTGCACGTCCTTCGGGAAGCACGAACCGCCGTAGCCGGTACCGGGATAGATGAAGTGGTAGCCGATGCGGGGATCCGCGCCGATGCCGTGGCGGACCATCTCGACGTCCGCGCCCACGCGTTCGGCGATGTTGGCGATCTCGTTCATGAAGCTGATCTTGGTCGCCAGCATCGCGTTGGCCGCGTACTTGGTCAGCTCGGCCGAGCGCTCGTCCATCACCACGATGCGTTCGTGGTTGCGGTTGAACGGTGCG
>DATEKI010000173.1:0-10111 GCA_035277545.1 Rhodanobacteraceae bacterium
GCGTTGGCCGTGAACTTCGTGGTCTCCATCTTCGCCACACCGGTCGCCGCGATGCTCAAGCATGAAGCGCCGGGTGACAGTACGCAGAAATTCGACTTCGAGGATGCGGTGCCCGATTGAATGCACGGCTGGTCACGACCCCGAGCGGACCGTCGTGACTGCCATCGAGTTGCTCAATAGCGGGCGTTGAAAACGCGAAACTAGCGAAATCCGTACACGCAGTCTGTCTGGCTATACTACAGGGGCCGACCGGATCGATTTGACCACAAGTTGGTGCAGAATCATGGGGTTGGATAGCGGTGGTCGCCACATGCACGACACGTATAACTGGGCGCACGCGTTCGTCTATTCAGAAGTTCTGAGCAACGAACAAGGGGGTAGTTGTCTCGTGAATAAAGATTGGGAAGGCGCATTTAACGCGTGGTCGACCGGGCCGAGCGAAACCGAGAGGCAACGAGCTGAGAATGCAGAACATCAGGTTCGGGAAGCGATCGCTGCAAGCAATAAACTTCAATCACGAAACATCCGCGTATTCACGCAGGGCTCCTATAGAAATCGCGTTAATGTCAAGAAGGATAGTGACGTTGACGTCGGTGTCCTCTGTTTCGACACTTATTTCCCCGAATACCCCGATGACAACGTCAAGGCCCGGCTTGAAGAGGCTTCGGTACCCGCTACCTACACTTACGCTACCTTCAAGAATGAGCTAGAAGAAGCATTGGTGGCTCGCTTTGGTCGCCCCTCGGTCACAAGAGGAAGCAAGGCTTTCGACATCAAAGCAAACTCCTACCGTGTGGACGCTGATGTCGCTGCATTCTTCGAGCATCGGAGATACATTTCCCAGTACCGATACCTGTCTGGGGTAGAGATGATCCCTGACAATCACGACCCTTTCATTGTTCGGAATTGGCCAGAACAACATTATGAAAATGGAGTCAGTAAGAACAACGCAACAAGTCGTCGTTATAAACGAATTGTACGGATCTTAAAGACACTATCCAACGAAATGAGCGCGAATGGTGTTCAATCTGCAAGCAGCGCGCCAAGCTTCCTCGTGGAGTGTCTGGTATGGAACACACCGAATGAGTTCTTGGTTCGTGACACATATCGTGCAACTATCCGCGCCACACTCGCATATTTGTTCAATTCAACAATCGAGGACGACGAGTGCAATCAGTGGGGCGAGGTGAGTGAACTCAAGTACCTCTTTCGGACCTCACAGCCATGGACACGCATGGGCGCTCATCAATTCCTAAGTGACGCTTGGGACTACGTTGGATTTGAATGATGCTCAGCAGAATTCACATCTCTTCGTTCATAGGCTTGACCATAGTCGTCTGGCTGATAGCGCTGTGGGCGCAGGGAATGCCAGTCCTAAGTGTCGCGTTTCTGAAGCCATTCGGGATCGTTGTTGGCACCATTTCCGTTGTGGTTGGCATCTTTAATAGGTATGCTTGGGCTTGGCCGGTCTTTCGCGGCTGGTATGTTAGGAGGCCCGACATACGCGGCACTTGGGAGGTTGAGATACATAGTAGTTGGGTCGACCCGAAGACGGGAGAGCGAATTGATCCTATTATTGCCTACGCGGTAGTCCAGCAAACGCTCCTCAAGCTGAGCCTTCGTCTAATGACACACGAATCTAGGTCAATTCTTATCGCGCATAGCATTGAACAAGAACAAGACGGCTTGTTTCGGCTTGCTGGCATCTATCGCAACGAACCGCGAATTGAATTCCAAGGTGTTAGGAGTGAAATCCATCATGGAGCTTTTACTCTCGAGATACATGGGCAGCCCGTTGATTTGCTGGAAGGCCACTACTGGACTGACCGAGAAACGCGTGGGAGTATGAGGCTTCGCGGGAGAGTATCGGAAGTTTACGAAACGTATGAGGCCGCCAGTCGCGCATTTGATCCGCACGGCACCTAACAATTCGCTGCCGTCAGCCGCCATCTTGCTACGCGGGCCGTTGGAGGCTGAGCTCAAGCGTTCTTCGCCTCCTGAGAGCGGACAGTGGCCTGCGGCCGGTCGGGGCCGAAAGCGCCAGAATACGTCACTCCTTTAGCGAATCACGCGATCCGCCCACCGCTTACGCGTTCGCGCCCTTCGAGGTCGCGCTCAGTGAAGATTCCCGAATAATCGTGCGTCGCGAGCAAGGCGCGCACGGCCGCACCCTGCTGGAAGCCGTGTTCGAGCATCAGCCATCCACCATCGCGCAGGTGCGTGCGCGCGTCGCGCACTATGGCGCGGATCGCATCGAGCCCATCCGCGCCGGATGACAACGCGGCGGGCGGCTCGAAGCGAAGATCGCCTTCGGTGAGGTGCGGATCGCCTTCGGCGATGTATGGCGGGTTGGTTACGATCAGATCGAAGCGTGCACCGGCCAGCGCCGCGCACCAGTCGCCGTGCGCGAACCCGACGCTGCGCAGTCCCAGCCGTTCGGCGTTCGCGCGCGCAACCTGCAGCGCGGCTTCGCTGACGTCGGTTGCCAGCACGCGCGCACGTGGGCGCGCCTTCGCAATCGCCAATGCGATTGCGCCCGAGCCCGTACCGAGATCGGCCACGGTGCATGGCGCATCCGCCGGCATGCGCTCCAACGCGCAATCCACCAGCAACTCGGTTTCCGGACGTGGGATCAACACATCGGGCGTCACGCACAATTCGATGGCGTGGAACCCGCGGGTACCGGTGAGATACGCAACGGGCTCGCCGCGCGCGCGCCGCTCGATCAAATCATGAAACGCGGCCACATGCGCTACTTCAACCGCATCGTCCGGATGCGCGACCAGCCACGCATCGGACACCCCCAGTACGTGCCGCAACAGCAGCGCAGCTTCACGCCGCGCTTCCTCGTCGGGCAATGCACGCGCGACCCCGTCCAGCAAATCACGTACGCGCATCATTCTGTTCCGTGGCGACGCGCTCCGCCAAGGTGGCCTTCGCAGGCGTCGGCGCGGATTTCCAGTAGCCGCCGTGCATCCATGCGTGGAAACCCCAGCGCAGCCAGCCGATCAGCGCATTGGCCAGCCAGAGTGCCCACGCCAGCATCGCCGCCTTGTAAGCCCACAACGGCAACGTCAGCGCACCCGCACGCGGGAGTGCGCCGCTGCTCTGGTCAGTGAACCAGTGCAACGCCCATGCGCTGGAGCCGTTGCCGGCGACACGCATGTCCGGTTGGCCCAGCAGCCCTTGCGGCACCGAAGCCACGAGGCACGACAACGCGATCACCGTGAGTGCGGCAAGCAATACCTGCATGCTGTTGAACAGCGTCCGGTCGAGCGCCGCCAACCCCGGGCTGCGCTCGCGCAACCCGAGAACGATCAGCCACGCAGCCACGATGACGAACGCCGTCCACGCGAAGGTCGAGAACCCGATACCGAGCAGCAACCAGTGCCACCAGCGCAGCGGCGTCGGCGCGAAACGCGCGAGCGCGAGCGCGACGACCAGCAGCACGACCAGCTGCGACCAGTAAAGCACGGCTGGCCCCGCCTGCGGACCGAACGTCCACAACACCCAGCGGTCATGCGGCAGTGCGAGCGAGGCGCGGATGTTCGCGGCATGCGTTCCCAGCGAAACCGCGGGCATGCGCGACAACATGCCCAATGGCGACGTCTCGCGAAAACGCACGGCGAACGACTGGCTGCCGGGTTGCACCGGCAACGCGAGATGGCCGTCGTGCAGGTTCAATTCCAGCGGCTCGCCGTCGCGTTGCACACCAAGCAGGCTCGCGCCGACCGGCAAGCCGACGACCTGCTCGCCACCACGCGTGCTGCGTGTCTGCAGCGTCAACGTCGAATCCACGGCGTGGGCGCCGCGCGCGACATCCAGCGTGGCCTCGTCGAACGCGACGCTGCTTCCCGGCAAGGCCTCCGGGCGCGTCACCGCGATACCCAGCGTCTCGCCCGGCAGCGGCCTGAACACATGCACCGCGCCATCACCGGCCGATTCCGGGACACCAGAGAAGGCGAGGTGCAGCAACGGCGCGCTGGCGACCTGCCAGACCTCGGCGCGTTGCCCCAACGCCGGGGCGGTGAGCTTGAGGGAACTGCCCGCATCCAGCGTGCTCGACCAGCGCGCCTGGCTGTCACCGGGTCCGAATGTGATCTGCACGCGGCCCTGCTCGACCTTGAGTCCCGGCGTGGCCACGTGCTCGCCGGGCAACAACGGCAGTTCGACGGTGAAGCCGCCCGCGGCGGGTGCAACGCGCGTGACGAGGTTGTCGACTTTCGAATCGAGACCGATCGCGATGTCGCGCGTCAACTTCACGTATGGTGGAAACGCCTGCGCGGGCAGCGCGGCATCCCCCGTTCGACTGGTGGCGCGCTCACGCGTGAACGTCAACGTATCCGACAACAGGCGCACGCCGTCGTTGCCGGCGACCTGCCAGCCCGACGCGCTCAACGTGACATTCGGTGGCGCCATCGGGAAATGCAGCGCGGTACTGGCGCTGTCCGCATCCAGCCCGAAATCGAGCACGATGAGATGGACACCGCGATCGAGCGCGATCCACGGGTTGCCGTCGCGCCGGGCCAAGCGCGCGGCCGGTTTGCCGTCGATGCTGACGCTGTGCAGCGTGGCGGGCGCATCCACGTAAGGCAGCGGAAACGCCACCGCCGTCGCCGCATCGGCTTCGACGGTCACCTGCAACGCGTTGGCTTGCACCGCGACTTCGGCCACCGGCGACGACGCACAGGATGGCGCGCACTTCGGCGCTTCCAGCAGGCGCGCCTGCAACTGCGACAGCAATTCTGGCGAAGGAATGGTTTGTGCGCGCGCCTGCGGCGCCATCAATACGGCGAGCAGCAGCCCCGCGGCGCCCGCGGCACCGAGTCCGCGCTGCCCCGGCAACCGCACCTTCAAATCGAACGCACGCGCGATCGCGGCGAGCCAGGCCACCAGCAACAGCAGCATTGCGATGCGCAGGATGCGCGTCGCCCACGCGGGCAGGATCACCAGCCGGAACGTTTGCTGCGCAGTGACCGGCCCGCTCCAGCCTAGCAGGTACGCGCTGCCGTACTGCGGCCAGCCGGGTACGCCACGACCCGACTGCACGATCAAGTCCGGCGGATAACCGGACGAGGTGACGAGATCCGTGGCATTGATCTGCGAGCCGGTCACCGCGACCGATTGCAATGTTTGCGGACCTGGCGCGACATCCGCGGGCGGCGGTGGCGCCGCGGCCGGCGTCGACATGACCGATTGTTCCTGGGGTGGTGGGGGCGCGGGTGGCGGAGGTGCGGCTGGCGGAGGCGGAAGCGGCACACCGGCAGCCATTCCGGCTTTGGCCTGTGCCTCGGTCGGCGGCGGCGGAATGAATTCCGTGCGCGCCACGGCCACTGCTCCGCCGCCCGCCGGCGCGATCCACGCGAACCCCGTGTTTTCAAGTTGCGGATGCAAGGCGTCCCGCACCTGCACTGCCGCGAACGGCAACGTCGCGATGGCGGCAAGTACAAGCATCACGACGCCCGCGGCGCGCGCCACCTTGCGCAACCTGCCTTCCGGCAACACCCCGGCCACCAGACCGAACGCCACGGCGAGTGCCGGTGTCCAGCGCGGCGCACCCGGCTCGCCGTGCGACAGCACCACGAAGGCCAGCGCGACCAATGCCCAGCGCCAACCGAGCAACCGCCACGCGAGCAGCGCGATCACCGCCGCCACGAACAGATCGAGCAGGTTCCAGTGTGCGACCCAGCTGTCGGGCGAACGGTCCGCGCCCGGCGCGCCAAGCAGGCGATAACCATAGGGAAGATGCAGCGTGGTGATCACGCTGTCGAAGGTCTGTTGCCAGCCGCCGGTGGCGGGCTGGGTGCCACCGCGACCCGTGCGACGCAAGCCGGCGCTCAGGTCAAGGCCGGAACCGCCGCCACGCAATTCCACACCGCTGGTGCCGGCGTGCGCACCGCGCGTCACCAGCAGGGGACCGGAATCCGCCTGCGCATTTTCGAGCAGCCAGGGCGTGGCGACATCGAGGCGGTCGTTGGCGCCCAGCTTGCCGGTCAGGTGATCGTCCGCGCTCAAGCCACGGCCGTCGAAATCCAGCCAGAGACTGCGCTCGAGCCGCAACCGCGCATCGGCGTTGGCGCCGAGTCCGCGCGCGCGCTGTTCTATCACCAAGGTGGCGCCGTTCGTCATCACGAACGCGGGCAGCCCGCGCCAATCCTCGGGCACTTCCGCTTGCGCGGGGTCGATCGGCTGCGCACCGGTCACGCGCGTGGTGCGCAACGCCGGGGCATCGGCATAGCTCCAGATTTCCTGCCTCGGCCAAGGGGCCGCAGGGGCCGTGAACGCGAGCTTCGAAAGCGGCGCGGTGCCGCGTGCATCCAGTGCCAGTGTCCAATCGCCGGGGCGCAACTGCACGCGCAACCTGCCGTCCGGGTCGAACCGCGCCGGCAGGCCGCCCGCGAGCGCCGTCGCCACGAAACCTTGCGGTAACACCGGGCCCAACAGTTGTTCGCGCGCGCTGCCGGATACGTGCAATTTCAGTTGCGTCTCCAGCATTGGCGGCGCGCCATCACCGAGCTTGCGGAACACGCGCAGGTCGAGTGCGTCCGCCTCGCGTTGGCGCGCCGCGGCCTGGCCCAGGGTGAGCCAGTCGCCGTCCCGGCCCGGTTGCGCAACCACGGCACCGTCCACGCTCAGGTCCACCAGCGCAATGCTGGCTGGAACCTGCACACGCGCGGGACGTTCGTTCCACTGCATCGTGCCGGCGACGTCGTGGTCGCCCGCAGCCAGGCGAAGCGACGGCGTGCCGTTGCGGTCGAGCACGACGGCTGGCGCATTGTCGACCTTGACCTGCTGCGGCCATGCGTCGCGCCCGCCCGGCAGCGCCACCCAGCTCTCGGCATCGACATGCACGCGCAGGGCAAATTTCGCGCCGTTCTTGTCCGCATCGAGCGACAGGCGCCCCGGCCACACACATTCCCGGTCACTGCCGTTGCCGGGTGCGGCAAGCAGAGGGCAGCCCTCGCGCTCGTGGCCGTGCAGCACCCAGGCTTGCCAACCTTGCAGGGCGGGAGGCACGGATTGCGCCACGGCGCTGGATACCCCGCCTGCCAACAGGAGCAAGCACAACCAACACGGTGCGTGGCGCATCGTCATCCCCCGTCGCTGCATGCCGGACCCGAGTGTAACCGACGGCACGATGGCTTACGTTTGCGCTCGCGCCACCGGGGAAGGCAGGCGTGCCTTGTCGCGGAATCCCGCGTACCGGTGGCACGGCCGGGGGCAAGCGGGTTGTTATCCTTCCGCGCTGCGCGCGACCCCCTTCGCACCGAAGGGGGTCCAGGCTGCCACTGTCATTGCATGATCGAGGCCGGGTTCTGGTGCGCCTTCAGTGCACTGCACAGCACGATCGATTCGTGGGTCTGCGCGAGGCCACGCGGCAAGCCCGGCACCTGGCCGAGCTTGGGCTTGAAATAGTCCTCGACACGTCGTGCTTCCGCGTCCGAACAGCCGCCACTGGCCGCGAGCCCGGGCAGGTAGCCACCCGAGAACACGCCGGTGCGCGCGACGATCTTGTCGTAGTGCGCGGTGAACCAGTTCCACAGGCCGTCGCGTTGCGCCGCGGTATCGCGTCCATCACGCAGGATCATCGTCATTTCGCCGACCTTCACCTGCGGCGACAATGCGAAGTCGCGCACCGCGTCAGCCTCGGCGCCTTGGGCGTGGCTGAGCGCACCCAGCATCGCATTGCGACGCACCGGGTCGGTGGTCTTCGGGATCGCCGCAATCAGTTCATCGACCGCGGGCTTGCCCTGCTCTTCCACCGCCACCGACAACGCGGTGCGCAGCAGATCAGGGTTGGCGGCCATCAGGTCCGGCAAACCATCCTTGCCGGGCTTCAACGCCGCTTCACCCTGCTTCAGCAACTCCGCGCGCACCGACGGCACCTTGAATTCGAGCCCCAACGTGCGCGCCAGCGAGCTGCGCATCAATACGTCGTCGGCCGACTCGCCGTTGCGGCGCTGGTAGCCGAGCGCTTCGAGGCGCGGCAAATAGGCTTTCGCGACGGCTTCACGAACGGCCGCCTCCTGTCTGCCGGTCTGCGCTTCGTGGTCGTAGACCCATTCGACGGTTTTCAACGGAGCCAGCGCAATCTGGCGCACCTTCGACGGCGCCAGTTCGCGCATCGCCGCCAGCACCTCGGACGCATCCATGTCGCCACGATGGAACGCGGCATCGACGGAGTCTGCAAACGCCAGCTGCTCGCCATCGCTGCGCTGGGCGATCACCTTCGTGAGCGCCACGCGATCCACCCTGGCCATCTCGTAACGGTAGTAGCCATCGCCGTTGGCGTTCGGCATGTACCACGCCGGGCACTGGCCGCCGTCGATCTTCATGCTGGCGGTCTTGTTGTCCAGCATCCGGCATTGCACGCCGTTCGGGAAACGCACGCACACCGGAATGCCCCACAACCGGTTCCGATCACCGGTCGAACCCAGCGGGAGGTACCGGCTCTGCGCCAGTTCCAGCACCGCGGCGCCTTTCGGCTTGCAGTCCAGCTTGGTGGAGACCAGTGGCACGCCGTTCTGGTTGAGGAAGCTCTTGAATGCCTTCTTGAACGCCTCGCCCTTGCCCGCTGCGGCGGCGATCGCATCCACCAGGTCGCCCGCGTTGGCATTGCCGAATGCGTGCGCCTTGATGTACGCCTGCATGCCCTTCTGGAACACCTCGGGACCGACGAAATTCTCGAACATGCCGAGGACCGCGGCACCCTTCTGGTAGGTGATGCCGTCGAACGCGGTTTCGATGTCGCCGTTGCCGGTGATCGGCTGGCGGATCATGCGCGCGCTGGCGAGGCTGTCGTTCTGCATCGCTTCCTGCCCACCCATGATGCGGCCCAGGTGCGCGTGCCAGTCGGGATGGATTTCGCCCTCGATCTTCTGCTGCATCCAGGTGGCGAACGATTCGTTGAGCCAGATGTCGTTCCACCAATCCAGGGTGACGGTGTCACCGGTCCACTGGTGAGCGAGCTCATGCGCGATGACGTTGAACGAACTGCGTACCGCGCTGGGCGCGGAATCCTTGTCCAGCAACAGCAGCCAGTCGCGGAAGGTCACGAGCCCCGCGTTCTCCATCGCGCCGGCCGAGAAATCCGGCAGCGCGGCGAGGTCCAGCTTGCCGAACGGATAGCCAAACCCGTAATAGGCTTCTTCGTGCTCGATGATGCCCGGCACCATCGCGAGCGCGCGCTGCATTTTCGCGCCGTTGCCCTTGGTGGCGATCCCGCGCACCGGTACCGGCGTCGAACGCCATTGGTTCGGCGGAATCGTCGGGCCGTTGACGATGTCCCACGGACCCACCAGCCATGCATACAAGTAGGTCGGCAGCGGCCTGGTCTGCGCGAACGTGATGGTCTTCCAGCCCGCTCCGGCCGGCTTGCTGCCGGTTTGCGCGGCGTTGGCAACCGCCTTGTCGGCATCGGGAACCGTGAGCGACAGATTCAACGGCGCCTTGAACCCCGGCTCGTCGAAACACGGGAGCGCGAGGCGCGCGCTGATCGGTTCCATTTGCGTCTGCAGATACGCGTTGCCCGCGAACACTACCTTGTAATAGCCCTGCAGGGTGCCGTTGTAGGGCGCGGTGAAATCGAACTTCAGCTTGATCTTCTGCGGCTGCAGCGTCGCGCCGAAATCGACCCGCACGACGCCCGCCTGGCCGGCTTCCTTCGTGACGGCGCCATCGTACTTGCCCGCGTGCGTCCTGCCCCGCGCGTCGGTGACGGTGACGCTGGAAACCTCGAGGTCCTTGCCGTGCAGCCAGACGTAGCTCGATGCCTTCTTCAGATCGACGGCGATCGTGACCGACCCGCTGTAACCCGCCTGTTTCGGATCGCTCTTGATCGCAAGATCGTAGGACAGCGGAACGGCCCAATCGGGCAGTCGCGTGAGCGGCGGCGCTCCGGTCGACGCGATCGCATCCGCGTGTTTCGCCACCGGATGAGGCGGCTTCGCCAGCGCCACGCCGGCGCAGGCCAGCAAGCCCACCATCGCTGCCTTGTACATCGTCCGCATCACGTTGCACTCCGTGCAGAAAGAACAGCGCACAAGTGCAGCATGCGAACGCCCACGTCGCAAGTGATGAAAGTCCCGGGCCACGCATTCGCCGCAACGGC
>DATEKI010000174.1:0-12352 GCA_035277545.1 Rhodanobacteraceae bacterium
CCCGGCTCGGCGTAGTCGTACGTCGAGACCATGATCATGTCCCACAGGTGCCGTGCCCGGACGTGGCCGTAGATCTTGCAGGCGACGAGGCCGTCCTCGCGCACGATGTAGTTCTCGTGGCTGGGCCATTCGCGCCAGACCACGGTGTTGGCGTCCGCGAGATCGACTTCGTCCTTTTCCTTGACGTGCACCGGGAACACCAGCGGCCAGTCGGCATCCGATTCCACCGCCTGCATGAAGCCGTCGGTGATCAGCAGGCTGAGGTTGAACTGGCGCAGCCGGCCGTCCTCGCGCTTGGCGCGGATGAATTCCTTGACGTCCGGATGCGCGACGTCGAAGGTGCCCATCTGCGCGCCGCGCCGGCCGCCGGCCGAGGACACGGTGAAACACATCTTGTCGTAGATATCCATGAACGACAGCGGGCCGGAGGTGTAGGCGCCGGCGCCGGAGACATACGCATTGCGCGGGCGCAGCGTCGAGAATTCGTAGCCGATGCCGCAGCCGGCTTTCAGGGTCAACCCGGCTTCGTGGACCTTTTCCAGGATGTCGTCCATCGAATCGGTGACGGTGCCCGACACCGTGCAATTGATGGTGGAGGTGGCCGGCTTGTGCTCGCGCGCGCCGGCGTTGGAGGTGATGCGCCCGGCCGGGATCGCGCCGTGGCGCAGCGCCCACAGGAAGCGTTCGTGCCAGTGCTTGCGCAATTCCGGCGTGGTCTCGACGGCGGCCAGCGCGCGCGCGACCCGCGACCAGGTGTCGTCCACGGTCGCATCGACCGGTTCGCCCTGCTTGGTCTTCAGGCGGTATTTCTTGTCCCAGATGTCCAGGGACGCCGGTTGCAGGGGAACCTCCGTTACCGCCCGCGCAATCTCTCGTACCCGCGCCGTACCCATCTTGTTGTTGCCTCCGTGTCTTTCCGGGCTTGCTGGTTGAGTGCCCGGGTGCCGACGATAGTGCCCTCGACGCCGTGCCCCGGGGGCACCGCGTTCCGGATTCGATTCAGTTGCCTGGGCCACTCCGCATCGGCGTGCGCCGAATGCGTTGAGCCAAGCCCGACCGCCAGACCCGCATCTTTGACTATCCCCCGTTCGAACCGTCTTGAAGCCAAACTCTTGGGCTATCCGACAGCCCAAGACACAAGATGTTGTGATCACGAGCGGAATCCAACCCTACGCTGACCCGGCGGGTCTGTAAAGGGCTGGTGCAAAAAAATTCGCGGGACCGATGCAGGGCGGCGCGGAGACCGGAAGCCGGAAGGCGTGAACGCCATCGCGACGATGGCTGTCCGATAATGCCGGGATTCATTTCCGCGCCCGAGGAGCCGCCATGACGTTCGCCGTTCGCCTGCCCGCCCTGATCGCGACTGCCGTGCTGGTGCTGGCCTGCGCGCCGCCGCCCGTCGCGGCCGGAACGCTTCCGGTCGCCGTGAACGGACAGGCGTTGCCCTCGCTGGCGCCGATGCTGGCGAAGGTGTCGCCCGCGGTGGTGAACATTTCCTCGACCAGCCACCGGCGGGTGGCGGTGAATCCGTTCTTCAGCGATCCGATCATGCGCCAGTTCTTCGGGCTGCCCGCGGTACCGCCCTCGCGTGAACTGGTGCAGCAGTCGCTGGGTTCGGGGGTGATCGTCAACGCGAAGGACGGCTACATCCTCACCAACAACCACGTGATCGCGGGCGCGGACGACATCAAGGTGACGCTCACCGACGGCAAGTCGTACACGGCGAAGGTGATCGGGGCCGATCCGCAGACCGATCTCGCGGTGATCCAGATCAAGGCGCCCGGTCTTACCGCGCTGCCGCTGGCCGATTCCTCGAAGTTGCGCGTGGGCGATTTCGTGGTGGCGGTGGGCGATCCGTTCGGCCTCGGCCAGTCGGCGACGTCCGGAATCGTGTCCGGCCTGCAGCGCCAGGACCTGCGCCGCAGCGGCGTGCAGAACTACATCCAGACCGACGCCTCGATCAATCCGGGCAACTCCGGCGGCGCGCTGGTCAATCTCGACGGCCAGCTGGTCGGCATCAATTCGATGATCTATTCGCCTTCGGGCGCGAGCGCGGGGCTGGGTTTCGCGATCCCGACCGACCTGGCTGCGGACGTGATGAAGCAGCTGATCGCGCACGGCAAGGTGGAACGCGGCACGCTCGGCGTGGACGCGCAGGATCTCAGTCCGCGCGTGGCCGCGGCGCTCGGCATCAAGGCGTCGAACGGCGCACTGATCACCAACGTGCTGCCCGATTCGCCGGCCGCGAAGGCGGGCCTGAAGCCGGGCGACCTCGTCACCCGTGTCAACGGCAAACCCATCGCCGACGCGCAGGACCTGCGCAACGTGCAAGGCCTGGCGCCGGTCGGCAGCACGCTCGCGCTCGGTGTCGATCGCGGCGGGAAGTCCCTCACGATCGATGCCAAGTTGACGGCGGCAAGCACGCAGGCCGACGGCGCATCGCTCGATCCGCGACTGGCCGGCGCGAGCTTCAGCGACGTGCCTTCCGGTGACAGTGGCGTCGAAGGCGTCAGCGTTTCCAGCGTGGCGCCGGGCAGCCGTGCGGCGCGCAACGGGCTTGCCAGCGGCGACGTGCTGGTCGGCGTCAACAACGTGGCGACGCCCGACCTCGCGCAATTGCGCAGGCTGTTCGCGCAACATCCGCGCGTGTTGCTGCTGTCGCTGGTGCGCGACGGGCAACTGGTGCAGATACAAATCGGTGGGTGAGTCGAGGCCTTCGTGGGGCCAGTGGCATCCCGCGCCGACGAACGCCCGCACACCGATGTGCGGGCCGGCGAGCGCAGCATGGATGCATTCTCGCCGCAGAATGTGAGCGGTGTCAGCCAATACTGCGCGGCAAGCTGAACGGCATTGCCGCAAGCACGATCGATTCCGCCATAATCGCCCGGACCCTTCCCTCCACACCGTCACCCGGTAAATCGTTCATGTCAGCACGTTCGTTGAGTCTGTTCGCCGCTTCGCTCTCCCTCGTTTTCGCTTTCGCCGCCACCGCGGCCCCCGCCAGGCATTCCACGCGCCACCACGAAACGCGGCACAAGGTTTCCGGCCCCGCGCTGGTCGTGCGCGGCGACCAGGTCAGCACCGAAGGCCTCGTCGACGCGGTCGCGACGGCGTTCGCCGACACCGGCGACGGGCATCTCGACGTCACGCCCTTCAATACGGTGGACGGCATCGACCAGGCGCTGTCGGGCAGCGTCGACATCGCCGCCAGCGCGCGGCCCGCGTACTTCAAGCGTACCCAGGAGGCGGGGCTGACCTTCGTGCCGGTGGCGTGGGATGCGCTGGTGTTGATCACCAACACCGCGAACCCGGTGAACAACCTGACGCTGAAGCAGCTGCACGACATCTACTACGGCAAGATCACCAACTGGTCCCAGGTGGGCGGAGCCGACGAGAAGATCGACCTCGACGGCATTGCTTCGCCGCTGGACGGCGTGCAATTCAGCTTCCGCCGCCTGATGTTCGGCAACGGCGACAATCCGGTCGCGGTGCCGCGCCTGTTCATCAACATCGATTCGCTGCAGTCGGAAGTCGCGCTGGATACCAGGGCGCTGGCACTCTCGACGCTGGTGCACGCACGCCGCGAGAAGGGCATCAAGATCATCCCGATCGAAGGCGTCACGCCCAGCCTCGCCACGCTGGAAAACGCGACCTATCCGCTGCCGCTGACGATCTACCTGGCCTACAAGGCCGACAGCCCGAAGCTCGCCACCATCCAGAAGTTCCTGACTTTCCTCGGCGGCGACAAGGCCGGCGGCATCCTGCGCAGCCACGACCTGCTGCCCTATTCGCAGGCCGTGGTGCTGAACGCCAAGAGCGAGAAGGATCGCATCAACCTGCTCGGCGCGAAGATGGTTGCCGAAGGCCTTCCGGCCGAATACGCGCCGGGCGCCGAATTCGAACGGCTCTCCAGCCAGTCGGCCGACCTGGCGCACGCGATGGCCCTTCAGCAGGCCGCGGCCAATCAGGTGGCGGCAGCCAACCAGCAGCGCATCGCCATGGCGGAAGCTGCTGGCGTGAACCCGTCGCCGCAGGCCACGTCATCGGCGCCGGTCTCCCGATCGTCCGATTACACCGTCGTCAGCGGCGACACGCTGTCGAAGATCGCGAAGAAGAATTCGGTGAGCGTCGATGATCTTCGCAAGTGGAACGGCCTGCACGGCGACATGCTGAAGGTGGGACAGGTGCTGAAGATCAGCGCGCAATGACGCGGCCATCTTGAAAGCGGAGGATCGGCCATGCAGGGCTTGAGCGCGGACCGGGGCGGGCGCCGCGCCATCCCCCTGACGCCGGTCACGCGCGCCGCGTGGCCGGTTCTTGCGAAGACGCTCGGCGCGCGCCAGCAGCGCTGGGCGCAATCCAGCGGCTTCGAAGGCCAGCCCGGCGCGTTCTGCCTGTTGCCGGATGCGCAGGGCCGCACCGCACGCGTGGTGTACAGCATCGACGCGTCGTCGCCACCGTTCGCGCTGGGCAGCCTGCCGTACCGTTTGCCCGCCAACGACTATCGGCTGGACGGCGACGCGCTTGCACCGCACGACGCCGCACTGGGCTGGGCGCTCGGCAGCTACCGTTTCACGAAATACCACAAGCCGCACACGGTACCCGCGCGGCTGCTGCTGCCGCGCAAGGTGCTGGATGAGGTCGAACCAACGATCGACGCCATCACCCGCGTGCGCGACCTGGTCAACACGCCGGCACAGGATCTCGGGCCTGCGGAGGTTTGCGCCGCGGTGCGCGAAGTCGCCGATCGTTTTGGCGCGAAGTGCCGCGAGTGGAGTGGCGAGGGCTTGTTGAAGGCGGGATTCCCGACCGTGCACGCGGTCGGCCGCGCCAGTCCGCGCGCGCCGCGCGTGATCGAAATGCGCTGGGGCGATCCGGAACATCCGCTGCTGGCGCTGGTCGGCAAGGGCGTGTGCTTCGACACCGGCGGGCTCGATCTCAAGGCCCACGACGGCATGCGCTGGATGAAGAAGGACATGGGTGGCGCCGCGCACGCGCTCGCGCTGGCGCAACTGGTGATGGCGTCGAGCCTGCCCGTGCAATTGTTGCTGGTGATCCCGACGGTGGACAACGCGGTGGCCGGCGACGCGATGCGTCCTGGCGACGTGATCCGCACCCGCGCCGGCATCACCGTCGAAGTGGACAACACCGACGCCGAAGGCCGCCTGATCCTGTGTGACGCGTTGGCGCTTGCAGTCGAAAGCAGGCCGGACCTGTTGATCGACTTCGCGACGCTGACGGGGGCCGCGCGCGTGGCGCTCGGCCCGGACCTTCCGGCGGTATTCGCCAGCCGCGACGATGTCGCCGGTGAACTGCTCGCGGCGGCCGAGGCACAACACGATCCCGTGTGGCGTCTGCCGCTGTGGCAGCCGTACCGTGCGATGCTGGTCTCGTCGATCGCCGACACCTGCAATACCGGTGCGTCGCGGCATGCCGGTGCGATTACCGCGGCGTTGTACCTGCAGCACTTCGTGCCGGCCAGCGTGCCGTGGCTGCACGTGGACGTATACGCATGGAACGACAGCGAGCGTCCGGGGCGGCCGCGTGGCGGCGACGCGCAGTCCCTGCGCGCGTTCCACGCCTTCCTGCAGCAACGCTACGCGCGCGACTGATTCCGCGCCTCGCGCGGTCCGTTTCGGTCAATGGCAGGCAACGCTGCTGGCGCTGCACGCCGCCGTGGTCGCCGCGCTGGTCGCGGCCACCGTTGAAGCCGTGATCGCGGCCATCGTCGCGGCGGTCACCGCCGCCGTTTCCGCTTGCGCCACCAGCGCTGCCACGGCGTTTGCGCCGGCCGCGCCTGCGTCATCGAGTCCGGCGATGCGCTTCCTGATCGCCTTGTGCTCGTCACGCGGATAGATCGCATCGGTCACGCGGCAGGCGGCGGCGAGGTGGATCAGGCATGCGGTTTGCGCATCGGGCGTTGCACCTTGCAACAGCGCGGCGTCCACGCGTGCGCGGATATCGTGCTCGACCCGCGTGTCGCGTTCCGGGTACACGTTCTGGTGGAACAGCAGCAACACGCGCCGCTCGCGTCTTTCCAGCGTGCCGCGTGCGACCAGCCGATCCAGCAGGCGCTGTCGCAAGCCGCCGAGATCGCGCGACAGGTGCCACACCCAGTGCGAAAGGTTCTTGCCGGGCGTCGCGGCGATGCTGCGCAGCGCATCGTCCAGCAGTGCGTCGTCGGTGGCGGTGCCTGTGGTGGAAACCACGTCGCCATCCAGCCGGATGCGCCCTCGGAGGGCCAGCTCCATCACCACCGCTCCGGCCAGTCCGTAATCGAGGCCCAGCGCCGCCTGCGGCAACACCGTCCCGCGTTCGTCGTCGAGGACCAGCAGCAAAAGGTCGGTGGCGAGCATGGCATGTCTCCGAAGCGATGGGCAGCTCTTGATTTTCAGCCCCCTTGAGTCAAGGGGGCGATCGAGCACTTGCAAAGAGCTTGATGGGGGTTGTGGGAGCATGATGATGTACGTGGAACGGTCAGGCAAATGCGCGAGATGCACTCGCCGCCGCGACTGTCCACAGCCGGACATTACAATGCACGCATGAAGATTGCCTCCTGGAACGTCAATTCGCTGAAGGTGCGGTTGCCGCACGTCGAACAGTGGTGCCGCGAGGCGCAGCCGGACGTGCTGGCGCTGCAGGAAACCAAGACCGAGGACGACAAGTTCCCCCGCGAGGCGATCGAGGCGCTGGGTTACCACGCCGCGTTTTCCGGCCAGAAGACCTACAACGGCGTGGCGATCCTCGGCAAGGAACCCCTGCAGGACGTGGTCGCCGGCGTGGACGGTTTCGAGGACCCGCATCGCCGGGTGCTGGCGGCCACGGTCGGTGGCGTGCGCGTCGTGAACCTGTACGTGGTGAACGGCCAGAGCGTCGGCAGCGAGAAGTACGAGTGGAAACTCAAGTGGCTCGCCGCGATCACCGAACACCTGCGCGCGGAATTGCAGCGTTACGGCAGGGTGGTCGTGCTGGGCGATTTCAATATCGCGCCCGACGATCGCGACGTGCACGATCCGGAAGCCTGGCGCGGGCAGGTGTTGTGCTCGGAACCCGAGCGCGCGGCGCTGCAGGGCATCCTTGACCTCGGGTTCGTCGATTCCTTCCGCGCATTCGTCGAAGACGCGGGACATTTCAGCTGGTGGGATTATCGGCAGGCCGCGTTCCGCCGCAACCTGGGCTTGCGCATCGACCTGATCCTCGCCAGCGAAGCGCTGCGCGCGCGGCTTCGGTCCGCATCGATCGATCGCACCCCGCGCACCTGGGAGCGTCCATCCGATCACACCCCGGTGCTGCTGGAGCTTGCGAACTGAAGCGGGCGCCCCGATTATTCGGGCCATGGACGACGCGCCAGCCACCCGCGAAATCATCGACGACGTCGAGCTCGAAGTGCTCGACCGTTACCTGCGCGGGCACGCGCAGGATTCCGATGAGACGATGCTGCTGGACGGCGTGCACGGCATGCTGACCGCGCTTGCGATCGGGCCCGACCCCGCGCTGCCGGAGGAATGGTTGCCCGAGATCCTGCACGCACCGTTCGAGGACCCGGAGCAGGGCGCGGCGGTGCTGGGCTTGCTGGCCAAGCTCAACGATTCGATTCCCGCCGAACTGGAAGGCGAGATGTACGAGCCGGTGCTGGGCGAGGTCGAGCCGGAACAGGCCGCGCACAGCGACCTGAGCGCGGCTGGCTGGTGCGAGGGCTTCAGCCGCGGCATCGACCTGCGCGCGTCGATCTGGGAATCGCGATTGGCCGAGGATGGCGAGCTTCTGGAGATGCTTTCGCCGATCATGGCGCTGGCGGTGGATGAAGGCGTGCTTGCGGCCGACGTTCCGATCGCCAAGCTCGACGACAACGAGTACGAAGCCTGCCTTGCGCAGATCCCCGAAGCCGTGGAGGCGGTCGCGCACTACTGGCGCGTGCGTCCGCCCACCGAGCGCGAGCGCACCGCCGGCGGTGGGGCGTCATCCAGTTCGTTCTCGAGTGCGCCCGCAAGGCGCGGCGGGCGCTGGGTGCATTGATCCTTGCGTTCATCCCTGGACGCTGATTCGGCAAGGCACCGCTGGACACGCGCGTGACGTTCCCGGGTCGCAAGCGCGTCGCGCGCGAATGCTTCGAAAAAATCATGGCGTGGCATCCGCAACGCGTGATCCTGGCCCACGGCCGCTGGTATCCCGAAAACGGCGAAGCCGACGCGGCGCGCGTTCCGCGGGTGCGTTGAGGGCGTCGTCCGGTGAACACTGCGTTCGCTGCGCGGGCATTGGTTTTGCACGCGAAAAGGCGCATCTTGGGTGCATTCGAGAGCCTGAGGAGGCGAGCATGTCTTCCCGCACCATCACCCGCCGCGTGCGCGGCATTCCGACCAGCGACGGCGCCGGCGTCAAGCTGACCCGCGTGATCGGCCAGCCGATGCTGGATTCGCTGGACCCGTTCCTGCTGCTGGACGAGTTCGGTTCGGATTCGGCCACCGATTACATCGCAGGTTTTCCCGATCACCCGCACCGCGGGTTCGAAACCGTCACCTACATGCTGGACGGGCGCATGCGCCACCGCGACAACCACGGCAATTCCGGCCTGCTGGAATCGGGCAGCGTGCAGTGGATGACTGCCGGCCGCGGCATCGTGCATTCGGAAATGCCCGAGCAGGAACACGGCCTGATGCGCGGCTTCCAGTTGTGGGTGAACCTTGCCGCGAAGGACAAGATGATGCAGCCGCGTTACCAGGACATCGCGCCCGAAAGGATTCCCTCCGTCGAACCCGCGCCGGGCGTGAAGGTGCGCGTGGTCGCGGGCGACATGTTCGGTGTGCGCGGACCGGTGGACGGCATCGCGATCGCGCCGGTGTACCTCGACATCGCGCTGGAACCGGACGCCAAGTTGACGGTGCCGCTGCCGGAAGGCCACAGTGCGTTTGCCTACGTGTTCGAGGGCGACAGCGTGCATGTCGGCGCCGAGGTGCTCGGCTTGCGTGAACTCGGCGTGCTGTCGAAGGGCGACGCGGTCGAACTGGCGGTGGCTGCCGATGCGAAGGCTGCGCGCGTGTTGCTGGTCGCCGGGCGTCCGCTCAATGAGTCCGTCGCACGCTACGGTCCGTTCGTGATGAACACGCCCGAGCAGATCGTGCAGGCGATGCAGGATTACCAGGCCGGGCGTTTCTGACCGGCATCGCGGAGAACCGGCCGGCTCGTCCATCGACGCGCCGGCCGGTTGCGCCGGGGTGGCATCGGGCGATGCCGCCAGGCTTGAATCCAGCTCAACCTGACGTTGCAAAAACGTCGCTACATGAGCGCGTGCGAGTTGCGTAGCATGACGTTTTCTCAAGTGGCGAGGTTGACGATCATGTCTGCATTCATGCACGAACTTGCGGTGCTGATTCGCGCGGCGACCCATGTATCGAAGCCCCGGGATGGCCGGCCGCATCGCCGTGGCGCGCGGCGTGCCTCGAACGCGGCGCGCGCCAGGTCGCGGAAGTGGATCATCGCGGGGCTGCGTTGATCGTGTCGGGGACTGCGTCCTGTGGCGGGTCGGCGCTCCGCCGATCCGTCTGGCCACGCACAAAAAAACCGGACGGCTTGCGCCGTCCGGCCGGAGTCGCGCTGGCGGAGGGAGGGGGATCTCTGCCGCGCGTACTTTGGTGTGACCTGGAGCGGGAGCGCGGGTTCCGGTTCTGGATCACCGAAGCCTTGGCTTCCACAATCCCCGTCGAACCCTTTGCCGGGTTCGACCGCCCCTTGGCTCAAGGGGACAGGTCAGGGCTCAACAGGCGAAGTCGAAACTTCGCGTTCGGTCAGCGCGCCTTCTTGGCGGGCGCGGCGGCGGCTTCATTGGCCGCCTTCAAGCCGTTGCGGGTCAGGTCGCCGAACTGCTCGGCGGTTTTCTGCGCCACGCCCAGGATTTCCTGGCCGGCGGCGTAGGCGGCTTCCGCGCTGTCGCGCGCGAAGTCGAGGCCCTTCGGCCACAGCGCGGTGACGTCCTGGATCTCGCGCGCCTCCAGCGAATCGGCGACGAACGCCAGGTTCGACTTGGCCTGGGATTCCAGCGCCTTGACCTGCAGGCTCTGGATTTCGGCGATGCCCTTCAGCGCACTGATCTGCGCCTTGTAGGCCTGCTCGGCGAACTGCTTGCCGAGATCGAGCGACTGCTTCTGGAACTGGCTGTACATGATGTGCTCCTCTTTGCAGGAGTGGGTTAATTGGAGCCCACTTTAGCGCGCTTTATTGTGCAGCGCAACATTTATCTTCTCGCACTTAGGGCATGCATGATTATTTATCTATATATCAATAAGTTATGAAACATAAAGCGCAAGACATTTATGCTGTAATGCAGCGAACTGGCGCCACGACGTACTGACAACGGATCATGCGGACCGTACGGGTACGCGACCGTTCACGGTTCCAGATGCACGGACGTGAGGCAGCGGACGGTATGGTCAACGCCGGCAGCACACCTTCCGCATGCACGCAACGGCGCAGCTGTATCAGCGAGATGGTGGCTAGGGGCGGAATCGAACCGCCGACCTCAGCATTATGAGTGCCGCGCTCTAACCGTCTGAGCTACCTAGCCGGATGCTGTCGCGCCGGACGCGACGCCCGCGCCAACGGGCAGCGCTGGTTCACCGGAAGGCAACCATGACGTGCAGCGGCGCAGGGAGCCGGTCAGTCTAACGAACCCTTGCCCACTGTCAAGCATTCGGGCGGCCGGCGCGCGCGATCGATATAATCCGCGGCATCCTTCCTGCAGTTCTCGGGCTTGCCGATGCGGCGCTTCCATCTTGCAGAACCGCTGGTGATGCTCGCGACGGTGGTGCAATGGCTGGTGCTGTCGATCGTCACGGGCGCGATCATCGGCGTGGGCTGCAGCGTGTTCCTGCGCCTCCTGTTCGCGACCGCCGGACGCTCGTACGCAGCGCCGTTGTGGCTGCAGATGGCGCTGTTGCCGGTGGGCGGATTCGCGAACGGCCTGCTGCTGCACTATGGCTACAAACTGCGCCGCAGCACTTTCAATGACAACGCGATCATCGCGGTCAACGAGCAGCAGGGCAAGCTGCCGTTCCGCACGATGTGGATCAAGCCGCTCGCGGCGCTGATCACGCTGGGCTGCGGCGGTTCGGCGGGCAAGGAAGGCCCGTGCTCGCACATCGGCGCCAGCATCGCGGCCGCCGTCGGACGGTTGTTGCGGCTCAATCCGGAGATGCGCAAACGCCTGCTTGCGTGCGGCGTCAGCGCGGGTTTCTCGAGCGTGTTCGGCACGCCGATCGCGGGCGCGATCTACGGCGTCGAAATGCTCGCCATCGGGCGCATCCGCCATGACTTCCTGTTTCCCGGAATCGTCGCCGGCGTGACGGCGTTCGAGGTGTCGCGCTGGCTCGGCGTGCCGTATCCGCAATACCACATTGCCTTCGTGGGCGACTTCACCGAATTGCTGTTCCTGAAAACAGTGGTGATCGGCGTGCTGTGCGGCGCGGTGGCGTGGTTGTTCGTGGAATTGCTGCGCCAGGCCCGCAAGGTGTTCGGGGCGTTGAAACAGCGCTACGACCTGTGGCCGCCGCTGGTGCCACTGTTCGGAGGCGTGGTGCTGGCCCTGCTGGTCCTCGCGCTTCCGAACCAGTATTTCGGTTTGAGCCTGCCGCTGATGGACCGCGCGTTGCAGGGGAACACGATGCCGTATCTCGGGTTCCTGTGGAAGGCGCTGCTGGTCGCGATCACGCTGGGATCGGGTTTCTACGGAGGCATCGTCACACCGCAGTTCGTGATCGGTGCGGTGACCGGCGGCGCATTCGCGCACCTGCTCGGGTTGCACGCGGCATTGGGCGCGGCGGTCGGGCTGGTGGCGGTGGTGGCGTCGGCGTCCAACGCGCCGATCGCGGCGATCCTGATGGGCGTGGAATTGTTCGGCGCGGATTCCACCTTGTACGTCGCCGGCGCCTGCGTCGCCGCGTACCTGATCATCGGCCATCGCAGCGTGTATCCGGAACAGCAGATTGCCTACAGCAAATCGTCGTGGATCTTCGCGCGCGCGGATTTGCCGGTCGGACAGGAAAAAGTGCGCCTGTCCTACGGCCTGCTGCGCTGGTGGCGGATGCGGCGCAGGCGTTCCAGGGCAGCTGGCGCAGACGGGAAATGAGCACGTCGGGATGGGTGGTTTATACTGCGCGACCCATGTGTGCAATGCGTGGCAGGATACCGCTGCGCGCTCGCAGCCCTGCCGGTGGTTTCGCGAGCGCGTTGGATTGTCCGGGGGACGATCGCACCATGGACGATCGGTCGAAAATCTTCAATGCGCGCTCGTAGCTCAGCTGGATAGAGTACTGCCCTCCGAAGGCAGGGGTCGTGGGTTCGAATCCCGCCGAGCGCGCCA
>DATEKI010000175.1:0-4245 GCA_035277545.1 Rhodanobacteraceae bacterium
CCGGGGCGACCGCCACGCGCGCGACCGCTTCCGCCTGCAGCACACCGGTTTCGTCTTCCAGGGCTTCAACCTGTTCCCCGCGCTCACCGCGCTGGAACAGGTGATGCTGCCGCTGGGCTACATGGGCGTGGACGACCGCGCAGCGGAAGCGCGCGGGCGCGCGACGCTGGAGGAAGTGGGATTGTCCGACCGGATGCACCTGCTGCCCGCGGAACTTTCCGGCGGCGAGAAGCAGCGCGTCGCGATCGCGCGCGCGCTGGTCAAGCAGCCCGAACTTTTTTTCGCCGACGAACCAACCAGCGCGCTGGATGCCGCCAACGGCCAGGTCGTGATCGACACGCTGCGGCGCATCGCGCACGAACACGGCACCACCGTGCTGTGCGTCAGCCACGACCCGCGCCTGGTCACGCACGCCGATCGCGTGCTGGCGATGGAAGACGGCAAAATACTGGATGATCGGCGCGTGCCGCATGGCGATACCGCGCCCCGAGAGGAGAGCGTTTGATGAAATCCCTTCAATGCGCCGCCATCGCGTCCGCCCTGATCGCGTTCGCGCTGGGCGGCTGTTCGTCCGGCGGCGGGCAAGCCGGCTCGCCCGGCACGTCCGCGCAGTCCTCGCAGTGGCTGGCGGTGGCGCGCGGCAAGGTTGCCGTCGAAGGCGGCATGGTGCTGGTGGCGGCGCGTGCCGACGGCGTCGTCGAATCGGTCGCCGTGAAGCAGGGCGATGCGGTGCGGGCGCACCAGGTGCTGGCCACGCTGGATCCGCGCGCGGCAAGAATCGCCGAAGCGGCCGCGCAGGCGGGTGTCGCGCAGGCCAGGGCACAAGTGGCCGGATTGCAGGTGTCATTGAAGCAGGCCGAACAGCGCGCGCCGCGCATCGCCGCCGCGGCCAGGGCAGGCGCCGCGGCCGGGGAATCCGCCGAGCAGGCGCGCGATGCAGTATCCGGGTTGAAGGCCAGGCAGGCGGCCGCGCAGGCCGAACTGGATGCCGCGCAACAGAAGCTTGCCGCGGCCAGGCTCGATCTCGATTCGACCACGTTGCGCGCGCCGGTGGCGGGCAGTGTGGTTGCGCGGCACGTCGCGGTCGGGCAGTCCGTGACCGCGGCATCCGGCCAGCCGCTGTTCGAATTGCTGCCCGACCGTCCGCACATCGTGCAGGCGCAACTCGACGTGGATGCTGCCGGCGCGGTGCACGCCGGCATGCACGCGGAAGTGGTGCGCGACTCGGGTTCCGGCCCGGTGTACGACGCCACGGTCACGTGGGTCGGCCAGGTGCTGCAGCCGGCCGGCCTCACCCAGGACCCGCTGGAACGCGCGCTCGCCAACGATGTCGATTGCACGCTGGAACTCGCGCCGCCGAAGCAGGGCGAAGCGCCACTGCGGATCGGGCAGCGGGTGCTGGTGCGGTTTCCCAAAGGCGCCCGCTAGGTGCGCGTGCGGCGTATCCAACCCCGTTGGAGAAGACCATCGTGAGCACAACCGTGCCCGCACCGGTTTTGTCGGTCATTTACGCCAAAGACATCCTGAAGGTCGCCTCGTTCTACCAGCGAACCCTGTCACTTCCGGTTCTCGAAGAAAATTCGAATTACGTTGTAATCGGAAACGCGGCCCATGAAATCGCCATCGTTCGCATGGCCAACTCGATAGCCGCAAAGACACGGATCTCCGCGCCTCCGGAACTCAGGGAAGGCACGCCGATCAAATGTTCGTTTTGGGTCGAGAATTTGGGGCAGGTGAAGGCCGAAGCCGAGGCGGCAGGAGGGGCAACTCGACCCCTTGCATCAGCGTGGCACTGGCGTGGGCAACTGCACCTCGACGGCAGTGACCCCGAGGGCAACATTGTCCAGTTCCGTACGCGGGCCAGCTGAGCCGCCCGGGCGGAGGCGGTTTGGTTGCGGCAGCCTGTCGGGCATCCTGGCGGCCGCGCCTGGTGAATTCAGCCCCCAGCCAGTCCCGGAAAGCGTTCGGAAAGCCTGCGGCGCTAGAATTGGCGCCACTTTGCGGCATGCCGCCTCCGGAATTCCCCTCGTGACACAATGGAACATCCTGTGCGACTTCGATGGCACCATCGCCGTCGAGGACGTCACCGACTCGCTGCTCGACCGTTTTGCGCCGCCCGAGTGGCAGGTGCTGGAGCGCGACTGGCGCGCCGGCAAGATCGGTTCGGCCGAATGCATGGCCGGCCAGGTCGCGTTGCTGGACGCGACGCGCGAGGAAATCGACGCGCACCTGGCGATGCTTCGCATCGATCCCGCGTTCCCGCAGTTCGTGGAGTCGGCGCTGGGCGCGGGCGCGACGCTGCGGGTGGTCAGTGACGGCCTCGATTACGCGATCCGCGCGATCCTCGCGCGCTACCAGCTCGACGTCCTGCCCGTCCTCGCCAACCGGCTGGTGCAGACCGGCCCGCGCAAGTGGAAGCTGGAAACCCCGTTCTCCGATCCGCATTGCAGGATCGGCAGCGGCCACTGCAAGTGCGCCAGCGCGGTGCGCGAACACAACCGCCACCATCGCGTGCTCCTGATCGGTGATGGCGCCTCCGACTTCTGCGCGGCGGGCGAAGCCGATTACGTGTTCGCCAAGCACCGCCTGATCGAACACTGCCGCCATGCCGCGATTCCGCACACCTCCATCGTCGGCTTCGCCGACGCGATCGGCCTGCTGCCCGCGCTGATGGCTGGCAAGCTGTACACGCCAAGGCGCGTGCTCGCGCCGGCATCCGCCCACTGATCCGCAGGTCAAACCATGAATTCCGCAAACGCCGCCACGGCTTCCGCCGCTGCCGCCCAGCTTGCCGACGGCCTCGACACCGCGGGCAGCGGGAAACTGTTCGACATCGCGTGCCGCTCCATCCCGGGCGGCGTCAACAGCACCGCGCGCGCGACGTGGTCGGGCTGGCTGCCGTATCCGCTGTTCGTGCAGGGCGGCACCGGCTCGCGCTTGACCGACGTCGACGGCAACGAGTACATCGATTACCTGCTGGGGCTCGGCCCCATGCTCCTCGGGCATCGGCCGCCGCGCGTGACGCAGGCGGTGGTGGACTTCATCCAGCAGCGCGGCACCGTGTTCGCGTTGCCCACCGCGGACGAAGCGAAGCTTGCCGACAAGATCATCGCGGCGGTGCCGAGCGTCGAGCAGGTGCGCCTGTGCAACACCGGCACCGAAGCCGTGTTGTACGCGACACGCCTCGCGCGCGCGTTCACGAAGCGGCCGAAGCTGATTCGCTTCGAAGGCATGTACCACGGCTTCTCCGATCAGGTGTACTGGAGCAAGCACCCCGACATCGCCAAGGCCGGTCCCGATGCGCACCCGCTGCCGGTGCCGCAGGGCCCCGGCCTGCCGCACGGCCTGGACGAGAACCTGATCATCCTGCCGTGGAACGACGCCGACGCGCTGGAAGACGCGATCAAGCGCGAGGGCGACCAGATCGCGGCGGTGATCACCGAACCCGTGATGTGCAACACCGGCTGCATCCTGCCGCGGCCGGGTTACCTCGAAGCGATGCGCGAACTCACCACGCGGCACGGCATCGTGCTGCTGTTCGACGAAGTCATCACCGGGTTCCGTCTGGGGCTCGGCGGCGCGCAGGCGCGGCTTGGCATCACGCCGGATCTGTCGGTGTTCGCCAAGGGCCTGGGCGGCGGTTTTCCTGTCGCGGCCTGCGGCGGACGCGCCGACATCATGGCGCTGGTCGCCAACGGCAAGGTTTCGATGGCGGGTACCTACGCCGCCAACGGCATCGCCATCGCCGCCGCCAACGCGGCGCTGGACGAACTGGCGACGCCGGGACTGTTCGCGAAACTGGACGCGATCTCGGACGAGCTGCGCGTCGGTCTCGGCAAGGTGCTCAGCGATGCAGGCCTGCCCGCGTATGTCGTGGGCGTGGGGCCGCTGATGCAGGTGTGGTTCGCGAAAGAACCCATCCACAACTACCGCGACGCCGAACGCCACGCCGACCAGAAGCTGTTCGACCGCTGGTGGCGCGGCATGCTGGCGCGCGGCGTGTTGTTCCACCCGGGCGCCTACGAAAACCTGTTCGTCTCGACCGCACACGCGCGCGAGGACATCGCGCAGACGCTCGCGGCCGCGAAAGACGTTGCCGCGGAGCTTGCGCGCGGCGCCTGAACGGCATAGTTCGCGCCACATTTCTGGTTTTGGACGTCCATACGTCCGAACCGCTTGCGTCGCGGCGCGGGCCCCGGCAAGCTGGGTGCTCCCCACGGAGAATCCGGCATGGCAGGCAAGGCA
>DATEKI010000176.1:0-4142 GCA_035277545.1 Rhodanobacteraceae bacterium
ATCTGGATCGCGGTGCGCGCGGCGGCATCCAGGATGCCGCCCTGGAAATCCACGCCGATGCCGCGCCACAGGACGAAGCCCTGGTGGAAATCCATCGCCGGCCACCACTGGCCCAGGCACGTCGGAAACGCCGAACCACCGATGCCACACGCCAGCGCCGCGTAATTGGACGATGTCCACCCGCCCAGGAAGATCTGGCACGCCAGCAACACCACGCCGACTGCGGCAGCCGCGAACAGGTGGGCAATCCCCGGGTCGGATCGTTGCCGAATCGAAATCCACCACGCCACCCACGCCAGCAACGCGAACGTCGCCATGCCGCCCAGCAGGTGTCCCGTCACCACGATGGGTTTCAGCAGCCACGTGACCGTCCACATCCCGAGCAGCGCCTGGAAACAGACCACCGCCAAGGCGAGCACCGCGATGCGCCGCCAGCCCGACCCTCGCCAGAGGAAGGCGACGCCCAGCAGCAGCGCCTCGCCGATCGCCGCGAGCACGCTGGCTGTCAAGTAATTCCGCGCCATGTACATGGGAATACCGATGCCGATCAGCACCACCGCCGCGATCACCAGCCCGAACCGTCGTCGGCTCGCGAAGGTCGCCACCAGCGCCTCGGCCAGCACCAGCAGGCCGAGCGCGCCGGCGGCGAAACGATGGGTTTGTTCGCGCCACGCCTTGTGGGTTTCGACGGGGCGGTTCGGGAACGCCTTGTCCGCTTTCGCCACGGCCGCGGGTTTCACCGGCCAGGTGATGCGCCCGTAGCAGGTCGGCCAGTCGGGGCACGACAGCCCGGCGTTGGACAGCCGCACGAACGATCCGTACATGATCAGGAAAAACGCGAGCACGCACGCGACCCACGCCAGCGCGCGCAGCGGCAGGTTCGTCGCCGGCATCACAGCGCCACCTTCACCGCTTTCTTGAGATCGAGCCGCAGACGCGCCGGATCGAAGCCCGCGGGATAGCTCAGCATGGCCTTGCCGCTCGGCGTGACCAGGACCGCGCTCACGCTGTCGGGGGCTTTCGCGCGGAAGTCTTCAAGCGTTTGCGAAGGGGTGGTCGCGAGTGTCCACACCTTGCCGAAGCCTTCGGCCGCGGCGCCCTGCGGTGGCGCGCCGAGATACACCAGCCGCACCATGTCGGCCTGCTTGTCCAGCGTGATCTGCGCGCGGTGCACCAGGTCGAGCTGCCGCAGGCAACGTTCGGCGCAGTCCGGTCCCGGCAGGGCCACCAGCGTCCACGCGGCTTCACGGCTGTGGAACGCGAACGGCTTGCCATCGGCCATCTGCACCGGCATTTGCGCGAGATCGCGTTCGGGCCGGATCTGCGCGCCATAGCTGCGGGTGGGCGGTGACCAGCCAGACATCATCATCACGGCTGCGCCGATCATGGAGGCCGCGAAGATGGCCACGATTACCACTGCCTGCAGGCGCCGTCGATTGCGCAAATCCATCTTGGTTCTAGCCCTCGTTGTCGGTGGAGGCGTCATCGCGCTTCACGCGATGCAGCACGAAAAACATCACGACCGCGGCGATCGCGAAACAGAACCACTGCAGCGCGTAGGCGCGATGCCGCGCGGGCGGCATCACGTTGGCCGTCCAGCTGCGGATGTAGGCGCTGTGCGGGTCGGGGTCGGTCAACAATACATGCGGATAAACCGTGGCGCCGAGGTCGGACGCGATCTGGTGCAGGTCGATGAAGGTCACCAGCTTTGGCCAGGTCTTTTCGCGCGGCAACGGGTTGCCACCCAACTTCAGGCCCGGCAGCGGTGGCGGTGCATAGATGCCTTCGAGCGTGACCGCATGGCCGGGGATCGGCGGGACGTCCGGCAAGGTGGTGGTATCGGGTCCCATCCTTGCGAGGAAGCCGAGGTTCACCAGTAGCACGCGCGCCGAATCGTCCGGCCTGAAAGGCACGAACACCATCAGGCCCAACCGGCCCGCGCGCATCTGGTCGTCCAGCAGGTACACGTGATTGCCTTCCAGGTTGCCGGTCACCTTGACGTGCGGGTAGGCATCGGGCTCGCGATCCGCACGCGCGGCCGAAAGGCTGACCAGCGGCGCGCCGGCGGCGTCGTGGAAGCGCGCCAGCACGGTTTCCTTGTATGCGGCGCGCCGCAGCTGCCACGCGCCCAGCGCGCAGAACACCGCCACCCCGGCAACGGTCAGCAACACCGCAAACACGCTCGGACGCCGCACGCGCATCACGCGACGCGCGCCGACGGTCCGCGGCGCAACGCTATACTCGGGGTTTCCGCGCGCGGCCATCCCATGTCATTCACCACCGTATACAAGGCCGTGCTGGTCATCGTGTTCCTGGTGGTGATCTTCGAGCTGGGCCAGGCGTTGTATTTCATGATGACCGACCGCAAGGACACCGGCCGCACGGTGTGGGCACTGACGCGACGTGTCGCATTCTCGGTGTTGTTGATCGTCCTGATCGTGATCGGCATCTGGACCGGCGTCCTGCACCCGCACGGCGTATACGTGCGCTGAGAACGAGGACCGGGAATTATCGCAAACTTTGGTCAATCCCTGGAAGGCTGGGCGGCGGCCTTGCCGGCCGGCGGTCCGCCCGGCGCAACCAGGCCAAACTTGGCGGCGCGCGCGTCGATTGCCCTGTCGAGCGAACGCGCAGCTGCCAACTCGGCGTCGCCGGCATTCTTCCGGCCGCTGTGCATTTCGGCCAGACCCAGGCCGTAATGCGACCACGCCATGTGGGGTGATTGCGCCAGGGCCTGCCGATAGGCCTTGATCGCTTCTGCATAGTTGCCCATCCGCAGGTACACCATGCCCAGGCTGTCCAGGTAAGCCGCGCGGTCGCCATCGCGTTTGATGGCCTCGCGGCAATCGTGCAGCGCATCGTCCAGCGCCTGGTTGGCCAAGGCGCGCGCCCAGCAGCGCTCATTGAGCGCGCTGCCGAGGGAAGAGTCGTCCTGATGTACACGAATCCACGCGTCCAGCAAGGGCACGGCCTTGGCTGGCTCGTCGATTTCGAGATAGAGGGACGCGACGGAGCGGGCTTGCATCGAACCGGCCGGCGCGAGCTTTTGGGCAGCCGCGCCATCCGCCACGGCGCCGGCATCGTCTTGTTTCCGGTGCCGGAGCGAGGCGCGCAGCAGCAATGCATCGAGGTTTTTCGGATCGAGGGCCAGCGCCTTGTCCAGGTCGTCCAGCGCCGCGTCGGGCTGTTTCCGGGCGAGCAGGATGCGGGCGCGTGTCAAATGGTCTTCCGCGCTGCCCGGATCGAGCCGGATGGCCGCATCCAGGTCGGATTGCGCGTTCGCCAGTTCGCCGCGCGCCAGGCGCGCCTGGCCGCGCAGCGCATAATCGGACGCCGTCTTGGGTTCGCCACCTGCACTGTTTGCCCCGGCAATGGCCGTCTCGTGCGCCCCGATCGAGGCGGTATCCAGCGAAAACACGCGGCCGCCGTTGTAAGTGAAGTAGAGCTTGCGCTGGCTGTTGGCGATGTACATGTGGTGGGCCAACATGAAATCGACGCCCAGCACCATGTCGGTCGAGCCATCGCCGATATTGCCATCCATCACCAGCATCTCGCTGTGCCGGATCGTTTCGGTGCCGACCGAAAACGTGTCGATGGGCACGATCCACGACTGATACGTCCTGGCACCGATCCCGCGGACAGGGCCACCCGGTTTCACGCCCGGTCCTTTCAGGTCAATGCCGATACGCTCGGCGGCCCGGCGGTCGAGCAGGGTGGCCGTGGCACCGCTGTCCAGCAACGCGCGGATGGATTTGCCGTCGATCGTCACGTCGACAAAACTGCGCCGGTCATTCAAATCGAAAGGGTGCAAGTCGGCAACGTTGTAGGTGCCGCCTTGCTTGACCCAATAAGCAAGCGCGGACTTGCGGCAGCCTTCCGGTTTGAACAACGTCACCCTGCCCTGCGCCAGGTCGATTTCAAGATCCTTGAAATCCAGCAGATTGGCGCCCAGCGATCCTTCCCCTGCGTCCGATCCACCGACCACGAAATCGACGTTGTGCAAATCGGTATCGAGGATGCCGAGATCCTTGATCCTGGCGACTTCCGCATCGGCCGAGCCGCCGATCCCGCCCATGCGGAAACCGAACGGCGCCGGGACAAGCTTCAGTCCCAACGCTTCGGCATTGGCGCGCGACATGAAG
>DATEKI010000177.1:0-6139 GCA_035277545.1 Rhodanobacteraceae bacterium
GCGCGAGCGCGGCATGCTGGAGGACGTGCCGGGCATCGGTGCGGCCCGGCGCGCGGCGCTGCTGAAAACCTTCGGCGGGCATGCGGGGGTGATGGCGGCGGGCGTCGAAGAGCTTTGCGCCGTGCATGGCATCAATCGCGGCTTGGCGGAAAGGATCCACGCGTTCCTGCATGGTTAGTGCGATCGTCCCTGATCGCCGTCTTGCAAGCCCGATCCGGACTGAAACCGGCGGGTAAAACCCGCCCTGCGCCGATCCGCAGGCCGGGTCTTGGTCCGCCACCGCGCCCGCGGCGGGATACCGGCGGGTTGAAACCCGCCCCGCGGCTTGGCGGCAAATTCAGTTCCGGCCTGACGGTCCCGCGTGTGTATGCGACACTGGGGCGGATCATTCGGAGCGGACGCGTGCGCATCAACCTGCCAACCTGGCTGACCCTGTTCCGCGTGCTGCTGCTGCCGGTGATGGTGGTGGTGTTCTATTCGCATGATGCGATCAACGCGATCCCGCTGCGGTTTGCCAACATCGCGGCAGTCGCGGTGTTCGCGCTGGCGTCGATCACCGACTGGCTGGATGGCTGGATCGCGCGCCGCTGGCACCTGGAGTCCGCGTTCGGCGCCTTCCTCGATCCCGTTGCCGACAAATTGATGATGGCGGTCGCGCTGTTCCTGCTGGTGCAGAGTCATCCGACCTGGTTGCTGGCGGTGACGAGCGCGGTGATCGTCGGCCGCGAGATCACGGTTTCGGCGTTGCGCGAATGGATGGCGTTCGTCGGCGAGCGCGGCCGCGTCAAGGTCCAATGGATCGGCAAATTCAAGACGGTGATGCAGATCGTCGCGATCCTGATCCTCTTGTGGGAACGCGACAAGGACGCGACCGTGCTGCGCGCGTGGAAGGTGGGCGAGGGGCTGCTGGTGTTCGCGGCCGTCCTGACCATCTGGTCTGGTCTCGCCTACATGCGGGCCGCGTGGCCGGTGCTGAAGAGCGGCCGCATGCCGGGGGAGGGGGATCCTCCGCAGGCTTGATCCAAATCCCGGGCCCACGTATCATTGCCGGCTCCGCGGGAATAGCTCAGTTGGTAGAGCACGACCTTGCCAAGGTCGGGGTCGCGAGTTCGAGTCTCGTTTCCCGCTCCAGGTTTTCGAGACCCCGGTACGCCGGGGTCTGTTGTTTTCCGGGTCTCGCAATGCGATCCGGCAGGAAGGCGGCCTTGCAACGGCGCCGCGTTCCCGTCACCGGCCAGGTGGCAGAGTGGTCATGCAGCGGACTGCAAATCCGCGTACGCCGGTTCGATTCCGACCCTGGCCTCCACGTGCGTAGTGGGATTCCGGACGCCGATCGGTTCGGTGACCCTCGCGCGCCCGATCGAATCGCGCCTGTTCGATGATTCGTGCGTTCCTGGCGCTAGCTTGTCGGTCCGCCTGCAGCGTTCGCGCGCGCTCCCGGCGCGCGCAGCCTGATTCCGGTCGCGTTGCCGGCGATTGCCCGGCACGACGTGCGGGCCGGCAACAATGGCTACCTCGCCAAACCGGGCTGGGATTGGGCCACGGGACTCGGAAGCTTCGACGTGGGCAGGGCGGTGGCGGCCCTGACAGCGTCGGCGGCACGGCCGCGCAGCCCATGGCTCCGCTTCGCGTTTGGAAGCAAAGAAGGCCGCACCGGCTGCGACGCCCGGTGCGGTGTTCGCCCTCGCATCAATCGGCATCGCCCGCACAGGTGAGATTACCCGTTGCGGCGCATCCGTGGCGCAGGGCCGTTTTCCCGCAGGCGCGCGACCTGTTCCGTGGTTTTCAACAACGCGCCGCGGAAATGCCACACGCGAAGGTCGAGGCTCCGCGGGCTGATGCCGATGCATGAAAAATCCACGCCTGGCCAATGCGCCCAACGCAGCGTATCGGCGAAACCTTCATTCTCCAGTTCCAGCAGGATGCCGATGCACGGGAAATCGTTCGCGCGCGCATGTTTTTCCAGCACCCTTTGCGTGTGCCGGAGCAACGGGCGCACCAGTTTGCTGGAGCGCCATGCCTGGCCCACGAAGCGGCGGTAGTAATACATGGGCTGGCCGAGGCGCGGCAGGATTTTCTGCGCGACCGTCGCCACCGCCACCAGTTCGCCGTGCTCGTCCACGACATGCGCCACCACCTCGTCGAGTCGACGGGTGGCTTCGTCGCCGGAGACATTCGCCTGTTCGCGCTCCCAGAACGCGCGGATGGCCTCGCCCGTGGCCGGATCCAGTTGCTGCCAGTCCGTGATGGTCTCGTAACTGTGCCGGTCGGTCATGCGCTGCCTGCGCCTGCGGGAAGGTTCACGCTATAACCAAATGCAACGGCCCGGAACCGCCAGGGTGCGGGCGTTGGCGAACGGACCGGCGGACGCTCAGCTTGCCGGCGGGAGGACGTGCCGGGCATGGGCCTTGATCGTCTTCACCATCGAGGCGAGCCCGTTCGAACGGGTGGGGGAAAGGTGCTTGCCGAGCCCGATCGCGTTGATGAACGCCGGGTCGGTATCCAGGATGTCGCGCGCGCTTTGCCCGGAGTAAACGCGCAGGAGCAGCGCGACCAGCCCCGACACGATGGTGGAGTCACTGGCTGCACGCAGGTCGAGGCGATCGGCATCACCGGTCACCACGATCCACACCTGCGACTGGCAGCCATCGACCTTGTTGGCGTCGGTCATCTCGGCCTCGGCAAGTGGCGGCAGTTTGCGCCCGAGGTCGATCAGGTATTGATAGCGCCCCGTCCAGTCATCGAAGAAACCGAATTCGTCGATGATCTCCTGCTGGGCATTCCGGATGGCAGACGTGTTCATCAGTTCGCGATTTTCCAGCGGGTACCTTCGGCGCCGTCCTCGATCGCCACGCCCATCGCGGCGAGTTCGGCGCGGATGGCGTCGGCGCGCGCAAAATCACGCGACGCACGTGCGGCGCGGCGTGCTTCGATCAGGCGTTCCACGTGCGCCGCATCCAGTTGTTCCGCGCCGCGTTTGAACCAGGCTTCGGGATCCTGCTGGAGCAGGCCGAGCGAGGCGCCGCTCCCGAGCAGGTCTGCCTTGATGCGGCGCAACTCCGCGGTTGCAATATCGGACAATGGCCGCGGTTCGTGCTCCAGAAGATGCCGTGCTTCGAAAGCAAGGCCATTCAAGGCCGCAAGTGCCTGCGGCGTATTGAGATCGTCTTCGAGCGCATCTTCGACATCCTGCGTCGAGATGGATGGCGCCACGTCGCAATCCGCCAGGTCGCGCAACGTGCCGTACAGCCGATCAAGGGTCGTGATGCTTTGCTCGATCAACGCGTCCGACCAGTCCAGCGGCTGCCGGTAATGCGCCGACAGCAGCGCATAGCGGAGCGCTTCGGGCGGATGCCGGTCCAGCAGCGCATGCAGCTGCTTCACGTTGCCGACCGACTTGCTCATCTTGGCGCCGCCGAAGGTCAGCATGCCGTTGTGCAGCCAGTAGCGCGCGAACGTCTTGCCGCCGTGCGCGCTGGTCGATTGCGCGACCTCGTTTTCGTGGTGCGGGAACAGCAGGTCGTTGCCACCGGCATGGATGTCGATGGTGTCGCCCAGGTGCGCCGCCGCCATCGCCGAGCATTCGATGTGCCAGCCCGGGCGCCCGCGGCCCCAGGGGCTGTCCCATCCGGGGAGGTCGGGTGTCGAAGGCTTCCACAGCACGAAATCGGCGGGATTCTTCTTGTACGGCGCAACCTCGACGCGCGCGCCGGCAATCATCTCGTCGATGGAACGTCCCGAGAGCTTGCCGTAATCCGCGAACTTCGCCACGTCGAAAAGGACGTGGCCTTGCGCGGCATAAGCGTGCCCCGATTCAACGAGGTTTCCGCACATGGCGATGATGGCGGCGATATGCCGCGTCGCCAGCGGTTCGACGTCGGGCGGCGCGACACCCAGCCTGGCCATGTCCTCGCGATAGATCGCGGCGTACTTGTCCGCGATGGCCGCGATGGGCAGCGCGGCTTCCAGCGCCGCCGCGTTGATCTTGTCGTCCACGTCGGTGATGTTGCGCGCGTACACGAGTCGTGGGAATTTCCGGCGCAGCAGCCGTGCCAGCACGTCGAACACCACGGGCCCGCGCGCGTTGCCGATGTGCACGTAGCTGTACACCGTCGGGCCGCACAGGTACATCGTCACCCGTTCCGGGTCGGTGGGCACGAACGGCTCCGTGCGGCGGGTCATCGAATTGTGGAGGCGCAGCGCCATGTTCGATCCGGTGTGACAGGCTGGGCAAATAATCAAGCAATTTTATCAGGTTGCGTTCGTTGCTTGAGGGCCTATTCAGGGTCAGGGTGGTTCAATGCGGGCCACGTCCGAACTTGGAACGCCGATGTCGGCGTTGGAGCACGACATGTACAGGGTCATGATCGCCGGATTGCTGGCGGTGTTTGCAATGGCGGCGAATGCACAGGGGTATGCGCCGCCCCCGCCTCCACAATACGGGCCGGCGGCCAACGTGCACTACGGCTGGGCCGAAGTCCTGCGCGCCGATCCCGTCTACGGCACCGTTGCGCAGGCTCCGCAGCAGGAGTGTTATCCCCGGACGGTGACGCAACAGGACAACAACCACGCCGGCGGAACCGTGCTCGGCGCGATCGTCGGCGGGGTGCTCGGCAGCACGGTAGGCAAGGGCGATGGCCGCAAGGCTGCGACCGTGGCGGGTGCCGTCGCGGGTGGCGCGATCGGCAATCGCGTGTCGGCAGCGCACGACCGCAGCTACACCACGCAACAGACGGTCTGCCAGCCGGTGAACTATCCGCCCCAGCAGCAGATCGTGGGGTATGACGTGGAATACCGCTATCGCGGCGATGTGTACATGTCGCGCCTCCCCTACGATCCGGGCGAGCGCTTGCGGGTGAGGATCACGGTGGCGCCGGCGGATTGAGAATGCCCGCATGAACTGCCGTGCCTGGCAGCCCGCAACGGTTCCTCGGGCCTCTGCCGTGCCTTCCCTGCAGTCCTTGCGCTATGGCCATGGTTGTGCAAGGATGCGACGCTCATTGTTGCAGCAGCCATGACGACATATCTCCGCCAATTTCCAGTCATCCTCACCAGCGCCCGCGCGGCAGCCGGGATGACTTCGCGCGCACGCCGACCGGAACTCCGACATACGGCCGGGTAGGCAGTCGCGCGCGTTGGTGCAATACCGAACGACGAAAACCCGGCCCCTGTGCCGGGTTTTGGCTTTTTTGATGCCGCAGACATGTTGTTGGAACCGGGGCCCCTGCCGCGGTTTGCGGGCAAACGGCGACGGCCACAAGCCGCCGCACGCTTGCCGCGATGAACGATGACGCTCATCGCGCCGGCACATCCCTGTGCCGATTGGCTGTCCTCGTTCCGTCCGTGACAGGCCGGGTTTGCAATATTGAACATGGGGTTGAAACTGATGCTTCGCCATTTCATCACCACCCAGGACTGGAGCCGCGCCGAGGTGGATGCGCTGCTCGATCGAGCCGCCGTGTTCAAGCGCTCGCCCGCTGGTACGCAGTTGGCGGGCAAGTCGGTCGCGTTGCTGTTCTTCAATCCATCGATGCGCACGCGCGCCAGCTTTGAGATCGGCGCGTTCCAGTTGGGCGGCCACGCGGTGGTGCTGTCACCCGGCAAGGATGCATGGCCGATCGAGTTCGACGCCGGCACGGTGATGGACGGCGAGGCCGAGGAACACGTCGCCGAAGTGGCACGCGTGCTGTCGCGCTATGTCGATTTGATATGCGTCCGCGCGTTCCCGAAGTTCAGGGACTGGTCGGTCGATCGCGAGGATCGCGTGATCAAGGCGTTCGCCGAGTACGCCACGGTCCCGGTGATCAACATGGAAACCATCACGCATCCGTGCCAGGAACTCGCGCACGCGCTGGCGTTGAAAGAGCATTTGGGTGAGCTGCGCGGCAGGAAGTACGTGCTGACCTGGACGTACCACCCGAAGCCGCTCAACACCGCGGTGGCCAATTCCGCACTGTTGATCGCGACCAGGATGGGCATGGACGTGACGCTGCTGTGTCCCACGCCGGATTACGTGCTGGACGAGCGTTACATGGCTTTCGGCGAGCAGAACGCGCGCGAGAACGGCGGTTCGCTGCGGGTGACGCACGACATCGAGGAAGCGTATCGCGGCGCCGATGCAGTGTACGCCAAGAGCTGG
>DATEKI010000178.1:0-2104 GCA_035277545.1 Rhodanobacteraceae bacterium
GGCGGCATCACCGCACAAAACATCGCGGCGATCGCGCACGCCACCGGGGCGCACGAGTTCCACGCGTCCGCCAAGGTGCATGTCGCCGACCGCATGCACCACGCCGGCATCGGCGAGATGGGCGGCGGCGACTGGCAGACCGACGCGTCCGAAGTACGCGCGCGCCTCGAAGCCCTGTGCGGTTAGCATCGTCTACCCCACACCCCGTTCCGCTCCGCCCGCATGCTCACCACCACGCCGTCCGCGTTCCTCGACGCCGTCGCGAACTTGCCCCCGTTGCGCACGCCGCGTACCACCGCGCGCGCGGCATTCCTGGTCGCGCCCGCCGCCAACGAACTTGCCGCGGAATCCGCACACGACAACCGCTACATGCAAATGGATTCGGGCTTCGATGCGCAACACGCGCTGGCACAACACGCAGCCCTGGCACAGGCGCTGCGCGCGGACGTTCCGATCGTCACGTTTCCCGGTGATCCAGCCACGCCCGACGCGATGTTCCCCAACAACGTGTTCGCGACTGCGCCGGGACGTTTCATCGTTGCGCGGATGCGGTACGCGGTGCGGCAGCGCGAAGCGGAGCGCGCCGACGTCCGCGCGTTCTTCCGCGACGTGCTGCGGTACGAAGAAATCGACCTGTCGCGGGGCGACTGCGGCGTGGCCGAACTGACCGGCTCGCTGGTGATCGACCACGTGCGCGGAATCGGCTATTGCGGATTGTCCGAACGCTGCGACACGGACGGCGCACGCGCGATGCACGACGCGTTCGGATTGCGATTGGTGTTCTGTTTCGATCTCGCGCCCGGCGAGTACCATACCAACGTCGTGATGGCTTCGCTCGCAGGCGGTGCGGCAATCCTCGCACCCGACGGATTCGCCGATGCGGAAGTGCCGCGCGCGATTGCGCGCGCATTCGACGATCACGTGCTTTGGCTGTCGCCCGAACAGAAACGCGCCTACGCCGCCAACGCGATCACGCTGTCGCCGGACCGGGTGTGGATGAGCGCCCACGCCGCCGCATCGTTGACGACGGCGCAACGTGCAGCACTGGCGTCATGGGGTTTCCAGATCGGCACGGTAGACCTTTCCGAAATCGAAAAAGCCGGCGGCAGCCTGCGCTGCTGCGTGGGCGAGATTTTCTGACGCGGCAAAGCGGGATTCGGGCAATCAGTGGCGCGAAGTTCCGGTTTCGCGATCGAGCCACACCTCCAGGCCTTGCGCGTTGATCTCCATGTCCATGTCGAGCAATTCGCGCGCACGCGCTTCGGGCAGCGGATTGCCGAGCTCGCGCAACTGGCCGAGGTGGAAATCCATCAGTCCTGCATACAGCCGCGCGTGGCGATCCGGCGCGGCCGCATATGCGCGCGCGATGCGCTGGTAGGCCACGAGACCCGCACGCAGGTCATCCGCAAGTTTCGCGACGGCATCGACGCGGCTGTAGTGGGTGAGGTAAACGTGCCCGGGACCCGGTGCCAGGATGCGCGCAAGCGTCGTTTCCCACGCCGCAGGGTCGAACTGCACGGGACTGGTGGTCGGAATGATGTAATTCCGTCCCGTTTGATCGAACTCGCGATACGACAAGCCGAACACGTCGCCGCTGAACCAGCCGCGGCTCGCCGCGTCCCAGATGGCATAGTGATGCTTGGCGTGGCCTGGCGCGTCGATGAACAACAGCCGGCGATCGCCAAGCTGCAATTCGAAATCGCGGCAGGCCGCGACGTCCGCCACGATCACGCGTGACTCCGGCACCGGCAGGATTTCGCCGTAGGTCGCGCGCATCGCGTCCTCGCCGTACACGGCCGTTGCGCCAGCAATCAGCGCCGACGGATCGATCATGTGGCGCGCGCCGCGCGGATGGATCACGAGTCTCGCGTTCGGCAACGCGCGCACCAGTGCGCCCGCGCCGCCGGCATGGTCGAGGTGCACGTGGGTCGGCATCACGTAATCCACGGCTTCGCGCTGCACCCCAAGCGCGGCCAACGTTTCGAGCAACAACGGTACCGAGAGGCTGGTGCCGCTTTCGACGAACGCGTAACGGCCGCCGTCGCCGACCAGGTAACAGGCCGCCATGCGCGGACGATGCTGCGCGGTGTCGATGCAGACGATG
>DATEKI010000179.1:0-3112 GCA_035277545.1 Rhodanobacteraceae bacterium
CGGGCCGCGCTACTGCCCGTCGATCGAAGACAAGGTGGTGCGTTTCGCCGACAAGGCTTCCCACCAGATCTTCATTGAACCGGAAGGGCTCGACGCGATCGAGATCTATCCGAACGGCATTTCCACTTCGTTGCCGTTCGATGTGCAGGTGGAACTGGTGCATTCGATTCCCGGTTTCGAGCGCGCGCACATCACGCGGCCCGGTTACGCGATCGAGTACGACTATTTCGATCCGCGCGGCCTGCAGCCGTGGCTGGAGACCAAGGCCATCGCCGGGCTGTATTTCGCCGGGCAGATCAACGGCACCACGGGTTACGAGGAAGCCGCGGCGCAAGGCCTGGTCGCGGGGCTCAATGCCGCGCGCGCCGCGCACGACGCCGAACCGTGGTGGCCGCGCCGCGACGAAGCCTACATCGGCGTGCTGATCGACGACCTCACCACCAACGGCACGATCGAGCCGTACCGCATGTTCACCTCGCGCGCGGAATATCGCCTGCACCTGCGCGAAGACAATGCCGATCTGCGGCTCACCGAAAAAGGGTTCGAACTTGGCGTGGTGCCGCACCCGCGCTTCGATGCGATGTGTGCGAAACGCGATGCGGTGGAGCGCGAAACCGCACGCTTGAAAGCCTTGTGGGCGACACCTTCCAATGCACTCGGCACGGCGTTGCAAGCCCGGCGTGGCATTGCGCTCACCCACGAAGCCAACGCGCTGGACCTGCTGCGCCGGCCCGAACTCGATTATTCGTCCTTGACCGGCACCGACGGTTTCGGCCCTGCCGTCGAACGCGAAGATGTCGCGGCGCAAGTCGAAGTGCAGGCGAAGTATGCGGGCTACCTCGATCGCCAGCGTGATGAAATCGAACGCCAGCGCCGCCACGAGTCGACAGCAATTCCCGCCGATTTCGACTACGCCCGCGTGCGCGGGCTGTCGGCCGAAGTGTCGGCGAAACTGGAACGCGTGCGTCCCGCGACGCTGGGCCAGGCCCGCCGCATCAGCGGCGTCACGCCCGCCGCGATTTCGCTGCTGCTGGTGCATTTGCGCCGGCGGCACGACATGTTTGCGCGATCATCCATGGTCCCCGCATCTTCCGCGGGCCGATCGAACGGGAGCGTCTCGCACACCTGACGATCAGCGCGGCCATCCCCGTCCTGACCGCTCACCGGAAGCTGCGCTGCCCCGGGCAGGCTTCGCCATCGCGTTCCGGCGAGGTTAACGCGCGGGTGCGATCATCCATTGATCGCGCCCGCGCAATGCCGGCTGCAACGCTGCGCGGGGTCCACATGCCGAACAGGGACACCACGCATGCAGGCGCGCGCCGGCGCGCCCTCGCATCGGAGGAAACGCCGCGCGGATGATCCGCGAAACCGCTGTCAACCTGACCCGCAAGCTTTACCGGCCCCTGGAGCGGACCGGGCAGCGCAGCGCGCGCAAGGCAGCCGGACATCCGAGGCGGATGGCGCGCCAGCCGGCACGTTATCCCGTTCTGGACAATGCGCGTTTCGTGCTCATTTCCCTGGTGGTCACCGGGCACCTGCTGGAGCAACTCGCCGAGCAGGGACCCGTGGCGGCAGCGCTGTATCGCTGGATCTACCTCTTCCACATGCCGGCGTTCGTGCTGATTTCCGGCGCGGTTTCGAAATCCACGCTGACGCGTCGCGGTGCCACCGCGCTGGTGACGTGTTTGCTGATGCCCTATCTCATTTTCCAGACGCTGTATCCCGCGTGGGACGCGTGGCTGTTCCATGCCGGCGACTGGTCGCAGGGTTACCTGACGCCATACTGGTTGTTGTGGTATCTCCCGAGTCTCGCATGCTGGCGCCTGCTGTTGCCGCTGTTTGCGCGCCTGAAATTTGCGCTGCCTTTGGCTGTGGTCATGGCGCTGGCCGCCGGTCTGGCGCCGTGGATCGGCTATCCGCTGTCGTTGTCGCGCACACTGGTGTTCTTTCCGCTGTTCCTGCTCGGCTACAGTCTTGGTGGCAAACGCCTGCAGCAACTGGGCGATTCGCGCAACAGAAAAAGTATCGCATTCATCGTCCTTATCGCCGCGGGCATCGGCGCATGGATCCTGCGCGACTTCAATCCGGAGTGGTTGTATGCGGCGGCAGGTTACGCCGACCTGCAAGTCGCGCCGTGGCCCGGGGTTGGCATCCGGTTCGCGTTGCTGACCGCGTCCGGGGCGTGCGCATTGGCCGTGCTTGCGCTGGTACCACGCGGCGCGGCATCGTCGCGACTCGGACGCCGCAGCCTGACCGCCTACCTGATGCACGGTTTCCTGGTGCGCGGTTTGGTCGCGGCCGGCGCATTCGCATGGCTGGCGCGTGTCCTGCCTGAATCTGCCGAACTGCTGGCGTGCCTCTTCGCTGGCGCGTTGATCGCCGCATTGCTGTCCACGCGGATCGCCGACTTGCTGGCTGCCCCGCTGATTCGTCCACTGACCTGGGTGCGGCGTTTGGTCCACGGTGCGCCGCGCGCCATACGCCTACGGATGGAAGAATTCAAACGCTTGTATTAGGCTTGGCGCGTCCCGCCGACCGGCGATTCGGAGATTCCAGGCCATGCTTCGTCCCCGTCATCTCGCCTGCGCCGTGGCGCTGGCGCTTGCCAGCTCTGCCGCCTTCGCGCAGTCCGCACCGCCCGTGCAGGCATCGTCGCACGCGGGCCTGTTCGACAACATGGTCGTGTTCGGCGACAGCTTGAGTGACGACGGCAACCTGTCGCTGGTCGCGCAGCTTCCCTTCATCGCGCGCTTCACCACCAATCCGGGCCAGACCGGCGTCGAGAACGTCGCCGATTATTTCGGCGTGCCGATGACGCCCGCATTGGCCGGGGGCACCGACTTTGCGTTCGGCGGGGCAGGTGTCATCAACAATTCGCCCGGCACGCCGGCAGGTGTTCCGACGCTACCTGCCCAACTTGGAATGTATCTGCAGGCGACCGGCGGCAAGGCCGACCCGAACACGCTTTATTCCGTATGGGGCGGCGCCAACGATGTGTTCTACAACGTGGCGCTGGCGCAACTCGGGATGCTGACGCCACAGCAGGTACAAGCCAATTTGCAAACTGCCGCCGCCACCGAGCTCGGGATGATCCAGTCGCTGGGCAAGGCCG
>DATEKI010000180.1:0-15931 GCA_035277545.1 Rhodanobacteraceae bacterium
CGCGATCGTCGAGCATGAGGCGACCACGTCCAAGATTTCCGACGACCAGTTGTTCTACTGCCGCTCGCGCGGGATCGGCGAGGAAGACGCGGTGTCGATGATCGTGGATGGCTTCTGCAAACAGGTGTTCCGTGAACTGCCGATGGAGTTCGCGGTGGAAGCCAAGAAGCTGCTGGAAGTGAGTCTGGAAGGCGCCATTGGCTAGCGCTGTTTCCTTCTCCCCTCGGGAGAAGGTGGCGCGAAGCGCCGGATGAGGGTCCGGGTTCGTCGCCGAGCATCGTGTGGAGCCGAACCCTCACCCCAACCCCTCTCCCAGTGGGAGAGGGGCTCAAAAGCGAAGTGAGCGAAATGCTGATAATCGAAAACCTCCACGCCCGCGTTGCCGGCAAGGAAATCCTGAAGGGCCTTTCGCTGGAAGCAAAACCCGGCGAGGTACACGCCATCATGGGCCCCAATGGCGCGGGCAAGTCCACGCTCGGCAACGTGCTGGCGGGTCGGCCCGGCTACGAGGTGACCCAGGGGACGGTCACGTTCGACGGCAAGAACCTGCTGGAGATGGAACCCGAGGCGCGCGCCTCGGCCGGCGTGTTCCTGGCGTTCCAATACCCGGTCGAAATCCCCGGCGTCAACAATACCTATTTCCTGCGCGCGGCACTGAACGCGCAGCACAAGGCACGCGGCGAGCAGGAGCTGGATTCGATGCAGTTCCTGAAGCTGGTGCGCGAGAAGGTCAAGGAAATGGGCATGACGCCCGAACTCCTGAACCGCGCGGTCAACGAAGGTTTCAGTGGCGGCGAGAAAAAACGCAACGAAGTGTTCCAGATGGCATTGCTGGAACCGCGCCTCGCGATCCTGGACGAGACGGATTCCGGGCTCGACATCGATGCGTTGAGGCAGGTCGCCGAGGGCGTGAACCGGTTGCGCTCGCCCGAACGCGCGTTCCTCGTGATCACGCACTACCAGCGGCTGCTGGATTACATCGTGCCGGATTTCGTGCATGTGCTCGCCGACGGACGCATCGTCGAGAGCGGTGATGCGCAACTCGCGCGTGAGCTGGAAGCGCACGGTTATGCCTGGGTGCGTGAACGCACGCCGGCCGAGGCAGGCGCGTGATCACGTCCGTGCCTTTCGCGCAGTCCATGCACAACGCTGCCTTGCAACGGCGTTTGCCCGGCAATGGCCTGCCGTGGCTGGACGCCGCGCGCGCCGATGCGTTGCAGGCATTCGCCGCGCGCGGGTTGCCGGACCAGCGCAACGAGCTCTGGAAATACACGTCGCTGCGTGCGCTCGCCCAGCGGGCTTATGCCGCAGGTGACGATGTGGCTTCCAGCCGGGCGGTTGATCCGGGTTTGTTGCCGATGCCGGCAAAACAGGGGTTGCGCGCGGTTTTCGTCAATGGCGTTTTCCGCGCCGACCTGTCGCGGCTCAATGCCCTGCCGGAAGGCGTGACGGTGCAATCGCTCGCGGCGGGGCTGCACGATGCGCCCGGGCCGCTGCGCTTCCTGCTGGATAAGCGTGCGGACGATGACGACGACGGGTTCACGCTGCTCAATCGCGCGCTGGCTGCGGACGGATTGATCCTGAAAGTCGTCCCCGGCGTCGAGGTTCGCGAACCGCTGCACGTCGTGCACGTCGGGCTCGCGACCGATGCGGCGGCGGCGTTCCACCTGCGCAGCCTCGTGGAGGTAGGCGACGGTGCGCGCCTGCGGGTCGTCGAGCACCACGTCGGCGAACAGCAAACCGGACACCTGAGCAATATCGTGTGCGACGTCAGCGTGCATGGAAACGCGCATCTCGACTGGACCATCATCCAGCAGGCCGGCGCAGACGCGACGCTGGTGCGCCGGAGCAGGGTTCGCCTGCACGACGGTGCCGCACTCGAAATGCACGCGCTTGAGCTTGGCGGCAAGCTGGTGCGCCATGAAATCCGCGCGGAGCTGGCTGGCGCACGTTCGCGGTTCGCCAGCCGCGGGGCGTTCGTGTTGCACGATCGCCAGCATGCAGACATCGAAGTACTGGTGACGCACCGTGGCCGCGACACTGTCAGCGATTCCCTGTGGCGTGGCGTGGCCGATGACCGCGCGCGTGGCGTGGTGCATGGGCGCATCCTGGTGCTGCCGGGCGCGGACGGCGCGGACGGCAGCTTCTACAACAAGAACCTGTTGTTGTCGCCGGATGCCGAAATCGACACCCGTCCGGCGCTGGAGATCTACGCCGACGAGGTCAAGGCCAACCACGGCGCGACCGTCGGGCAGCTGGACGAGCGAATGCTTTTCTACCTGTGTTCGCGTGGCATTCCGCTGGACCTGGCGCGTCGCATGCTGGTGCGCGCGTTCTGCGCGGCGACGCTGGATGGCATCCCTCCGGCACCGTTGCGGGAGTACTGCGAAACCCTGCTGGCCGAACAGTTGCCCGAGGTGGCGGCATGAATGCAACGGCAAAGGTCGGAGGGAAGCCCGTCCAGGCGATCGATTGGGCCGTGGTGCGTGCGGATTTCCCGATCCTCGAGCGCAAGGTGCACGGCAGGCCGCTGGTGTACCTCGACAGTGCCAACACCTCGCAAAAGCCGCGGCAGGTCATCGAGGCGGTCGATGAGTTTTATCGCAAGCACAATGCGAACGTCTCACGCGCGGTGCATCGGCTGGGCGAGGAGGCAACGGCGCTGTACGAAGGCGCGCGCGACAAGCTTGCGGCGTTCCTCGGTGCGAACCATCGCGACGAGATCGTGCTGACTTCCGGTACCACGATGGCGACCAACCTGGTCGCGTACAGCTACCTGTTGCCGCGGGTCAAGCCAGGCGACGCGGTACTGGTGACGGCCATGGAACACCATGCCGACATCGTTCCGTGGCAACTGATCTGCAAGTTGACCGGGGCGCATCTGAAAGTCGCGCCGATCAACGAATCGGGCGAACTGATCGTCGGGAAGTTCTTCGAAGCGTTGACGCCTGAAGTGAAATTCGCGGGCACCGTGCACGTTTCAAACGTGCTCGGCACCGTCAATCCCGTGAAGGAACTGGCACGCGAATGCCGCAAGCGCGGCATTCCGCTGCTGGTGGATGGCTCGCAGGCTGCGCCGCACCTGCCGCTGGACGTGAAGTCGCTCGGTTGTGATTTCTATTGCATCACCGGCCACAAGATGTGCGGCCCGACCGGGACCGGCGCACTCTGGGCACGCCGCGAAACACTGGAATCCATGCCGCCCTTTTTCGGCGGCGGGGAAATGATCCGCACCGTCTCGTTCGACGGAACCACGTTTGCCGATTCGCCGCACCGCTTCGAGGCCGGTACACCGAACATCGCGGGATTTGCAGGCCTCGGTGCCGCGATCGACTACCTCACCGGCATCGGCATGGCGAACATCGCAGCGCGCGAACACGCGTTGCTGGAGTACGCAACACCGAGGCTGCAGGCCGTGCCGGGGCTGCGCATTTTCGGAACGGCGCCGGACAAGGCCGCGGTGGTTTCGTTCCTGGTCGAAGGGGTGCATGCGCACGACCTGGCGACACTGCTCGACCAGGAGGGCGTTGCGGTGCGTTCGGGACACCATTGCGCGCATCCGCTGATGCAGTTCTACGGCGTCGCGGGGACCTGCCGCGCATCGCTTGCGTTCTACAACACCGAAGCCGAGATCGATGCGCTCGTCGCGGCGATCGGGCGCGTGCGGAAGCTGCTCGCATGAGCGGCACGGGATTGCGTTTCCGCGCCGCTGCCCCGGCAGACGTCGACGCGATCGTCGCGCTCACCCAGTCCGCGTACCGCGGTGACGCGAGCCGCGTGGGCTGGACCACCGAGGCCGACCTGCTCGATGGCCAGCGCACCGACGCGCGTGAAGTCGCGGAACTGATCACGAATCCCGGCGTGCGGTTGTTGTTGGCGGAGCGCGATGGACAATTGCTGGCGTCCTGCGTGGTCGAGCGACTCTCGGGCGAGCATGCCGGCGATGCCTATTTCGGAATGTTTTCGGTGCGCCCCGAGGCACAGGGCAACGGTACCGGCCGTGCGCTGCTCGCCGAAGCCGAGCGCGTCGTGCGCGACGAATGGCAAATCCGCACGATGCGCATGAGCGTGATCGACGTACGCAACGAACTGATCGCATGGTACGAGCGGCGCGGTTACCGGCGCACGGGCCAGCACAAGCCGTTTCCCTACGGTGATCCGCGCTTTGGTGTTCCGAAACGGGGTGATTTGCGCTTCGAGTGGCTCGTCAAGGATCTTTGAGTGTCCTCCTGTTTTCCGCGAATGCCCTCTTGGGGAAGTGCGACGCTTCTCTTCTGGTTCCATGCACGGGAGTGCACGCGGAATCGGGGTCCGGATGTCAAACAGGAGCGGCGGAGTGGGCCATGTCGGATGAATGGGTGAAAGTCTGCACGCAGGACGAACTGCTGCCGGGTGAGTTCAAGGTCGTGTGGGACGGCGACACGGCGATCGCGGTGTACAACCTCGAAGGCAATCTCTATGCCATCGAGGACGTGTGCACGCACGACGGCGGCGAGCTGGCCGGTGGCGAAGTGTGCGGTTTCGAAGTCGAGTGCCCGCGGCACGGCGCGCGTTTCGACGTGCGCACGGGCGAAGTGAAGGAAGCGCCGGCAACGGAACCGGTGGCGAGTTTTCCGGTGCGCGTTGAAAATGGCGTGATCCTTACTCGCGACGATCGATCGTAGGCTGCCCGTCGAAGCGGCTGTTGTGGAAGTCAGGGCGAGGACGGGCGCTTGCGCGATGCCGGTGGCATCGCGTGCCCGGCCAAGCGACCGGCCACGGATGGCCGGGCCGGTGCCCCGTGCCATGGATGGCTGCTTGCTAAAGCATTTGTGTCCGACGCACCTCGACACGACGATCAGGGATGATCGCGATCAAACGCTTGCGACGGGCGGAAACCGGATTTCCACGCGCAGCCCGTGCGGGTCGTTGTGGTTGCTGATCGAGAGTTCCGCGCCATGGCGTTCGGCGATTTCGCGCACGATCGCGAGGCCGAGGCCGGTGCCCTCGTGGCCGTTGCCCATGGCGCGGAAGAACCGTTCTCCCAGGCGGGGAATCAATTCCGGGGCGACGCCGGGACCGTTGTCCTGCACGGCCATCGTGCAACCGTCGTTTGCGGAGGGTTGCAATTCGACGGTGACGGCGGCACCGGCGCGCGCGCCGTAGCGCGATGCGTTGTCGACGAGATTGCCCAGCAGTTCGCGCAACAGCACGGCGTCCCCGATCACGGTGATGCCGTGTTCCGGCCCGCGATAGCCGAGGTCGATGCCCTTGGCGAGGGCGTCGGGCACGCGTGCAGCGACCTCGTCGCGCACCAGCCTGGCCATGTCCAGCGGCGTGGCGGCGCCCAGCGATTCATCCGGCGCCTGCGCGCGCGCCATGGCCAGGAGTTGACCGGCGGCACGCGCCGTGCCGGCGGACAGCCGCTCGACGTGCGCCAGGGCTTCGCGCACGGTTTCGGGGCGTGGATCGGCGAGCGCCCGTTCGGCCTGCAGGCGCAGTCCCGCCAGCGGCGTGCGCAATTGGTGCGCGGCGTCGGCGATGAAGCGCTGCTGCTGGCGCAACATGCGGTCGAGACGTCCCAGCAGCGCGTCAATCGTGGCGACCAGTGGCTGCACTTCCAGCGGCGCGTCGATGGTGCGCAATGGCGACAAGTCACCGGCTTCGCGCATCCGGATTTCGTGCGCCAGCGGATCGAGCACGCGCAGGCCGCGGTTGATGCCCAACCACACCAACGCCATCGCGACGCCAATCAAAAGGAGCTCGATGGGGACGGTCGAAACCAGCAACTCGCGCGCAAGCGCGCGCCGCTTGTTGATGGTCTCCGCGGTCGAGATGACCAGCACGTCGCCGGGGTCCGCCTTGTTGGCAAGGAACACCGACGCCATGCGCATGGGCTGGCCGCGATCGAGGAAGTTGGTGAAAACCGGGCTGCCCTGGCTGCCCTTGGGGCTGGGCTGGGGCAGGTCGTCGTTGCCGGCCAGCACGCCGTAGCGCAGGCTGCGCACCGCGAATTCGTTGCGTTCCTTCACCGAGAACTGCAAGAGGATGCGCGCCTGGTCGCTCAGCTCGTTGCGGCCGGCGTCGCTGTTGACCAGGTCGCCGATCGCCTCCGCGCTGTCCAGCAGCCAGCGGTCGTACACCTTGTTGGCGTAGTGCAGGCCCATGACGTAATTGATGATGCCGCCGCCGACCAGCACCGCCAGCAGCGGTATCGAAACGAACAGCAACAGCCGCCGGCGCAGGCTCGGATTACGGATCATCGTCGGCCTCGAGCAGGTAGCCGAGGCCGCGTACCGTGCGCAGGCGCACGCCGGTGTCTTCGAGCTTGCGGCGCAGGCGGTGCACCGCGATATCCAGGCCGTTGTCGGTGAGCGCGTCGTTCCACGTGCACAGCGCTTCGATGACGTGTTCGCGCGACGTCACGCGGTTGTGGCGCGACGCCAGCACTTCCAGCAAGGCGAATTCGCGTGCCGTGAGGTCCAGCGGCTGATCGCCCATCATGACCCGCCGCCCGGCCAGGTCGATGGAAAGCTGCCCGAGTTGCAGGATGGGAACGCCGCGGTTGCTCTGGCGGCGCAGCAGGGCGCGCACGCGTGCGTCGAACTCGGCCAGGCTGAAGGGCTTCACAAGGTAATCGTCGGCGCCGAGGTCGAGGGTGCGCACGCGCAGGTCCACTTCTTCGCGGGCCGTGATCACGAGCACCGGCACGCCGTCGTGCGCGGCGCGCAGCCGCCGCAGCACCTGGCTGCCTTCCTCGCCGGGAAGGCCGAGGTCGAGCACCACCAGTGCAAAGGCGTGCTCCTGCAGGGCGGCGATCGCGGCCTTGCCGTTGGCGAGGTGGTCCACCGCGTGGCCGGCGCGTTCCAGCGAGGCGCAGACCGCATTCGCAATGGCGGCATCGTCTTCGACTACCAGCATCCGCATGTCCACGCCCCGTGTCGATGGAGTGGCAAGGATATCAAGCGTACAACTTGACCAGCACGATTTCGCCGGCGCCTTCGATCAGCGTCCGCTGCTGCGTGCCGCCAGGTATGACCAGCGCTGCATCGTGGGGGTTCAATGTCACGTCGTTGCCATTGCGGGTGCGAAGGGTGGCGCGGCCGGAATCGAGCCAGACCAGCCAGCGCACGCCCGCTTCGCCGGGCAGGAACACCGCGTCGACCAGCGTGCGCGGAAGCGCTTCGGCACGTGCTTCGCCGCGCAGCATCAGGTTGAAGTCGCGCGTGGCGCCTTCGGGCAGGATGCCCAACGGCGCGGGCGAACCGTCGAACTGCAGCATTCCGAACCGCTTCGCGTGCAGCATGCCGTCCGGGAACTGCAGCGTCATGGGCGCATCCAGCGGAATCAGCGTGCGGCGGGTGCCGGGGAGTTCCGAAAACGGCCCTTCCTGTTCAACCAGCGCCACGCTCACGCGGACCAGCCAGTCCGCGTTGTCGGGTTCGCGCAGGATCACCGTGGTGACACCGGCGCCGTTGGCCCAGGGTTCGTCGCGCTGGACGCCGCGCGGAATGGCTTGCACGGAGGGCATTGCGCGATGATAGCGAGGAGCAGCGCGCGGGTTCAGTCGATCAGCTTGCGCAACGCGTCCAGGCCGGAACGCAAGCTTTCGTCCCACGCATGGCCGACGATCGCTTGCCCCGTGTGCGCGTCGCGGAATTCTTCTTCCTGTCCCGGCGCAAGGAGGTGGCGGTAGTCCACCGTCAGCTCTTCGCCCGCGTCGATATCTCGTGCGGCGAAAATGAAGCCGAGCAGCCACAAGCCGCTCGGTTCGAAGCTGTGGTTGACGAAGCACTCGTCGGGCCAGTCGGGCGAAAGGGTGTAACGGTCCTCGAACCAGCGCACCGAAGTGTGCAACAGCGCGGCGCGTTCCGGATCGGAAAGGATCTCGGCGAATGACCAGGTCTGGTCGATCCGGTCCGGCGCGATCGCGATGCGCCCATGCCGCAGTGGCTCTTCGAGGAAAAGGCCTTTGCCCGCGCCGGGAATGGTGGACGGGGCGATGCGGTAACGGGGCAGGATCACGGTGGTCGCGCGGTCGATTGTGGGCGCGCCAGTGTAGTGCGTGTCGCGGTCCGGCGGATGCCGGTGCCGGGATCACAATCCGCGGCACCGGTATCCATGCGACATCAGTGCTTGTGGGACTTCTTCGCGGGCCTGGACGCGGGTTTCGCGGCCGTGCCGCCGTTGAGACGGATGGCATCGCGGTTGCGTTCGAGGGTTTTCGTGCCCACGCCCTTGACGTTGCCGAGTTCGTCGACGCTCTTGAACGGGCCGTGCGCGTCGCGGTACGCGACGATGGCCTGCGCCTTGCTGATGCCGATGCCGTCCAGCGAAGTCGCGATGGTTTGCGCATCCGCCTTGTTGACGTTGACCGGCGTCGCCGCGAAGGCAGGCAGGGCCATGGCGAGGCAGAGCGCGAGGGCGCAGATGGTTTGCTTGAACATGTCGATTCTCCCTGGTGGATGGATCGCGCCGGCGATGCGGCGCGTGGCAACAGGATGCCGCGGCCACCGCGTCACCACAGTCGGGAGGGACAGCGGTCGCGTGTCGGCCGATTCGGACAGCGCATGTGGGGATCGCCCGATGGGGCGGCTGTTACACTGGGATATTGCCCGTTCGCAGGAGGTTGTCCATGGATGCCAGCAAGGCCCGCTCCTTCATCGGAAAGATCTGGGACGACGAAGTGGTGCCCCGGATCACCGAGTACATCAGGATTCCGAACAAGTCCCCGATGTTCGACAAGGATTGGGTGGCGCACGGACACATGGACGCGGCGGTGGCCCTGATGGAAAAGTGGGCGCGCGCGAAGCTGGAATCGCTGCCGGGCGCGACGCTGGAAGTGGTGCGCCTGCCGAATCGCACGCCGCTGATCTTCATCGACGTCCCCGCGTTGGGCAGCGAAGCGCGCGCCGACGACTGCGTGCTGCTGTACGGGCATCTGGACAAGCAGCCGGAGATGACCGGCTGGAGCGAAGGACTGGGGCCGTGGACGCCGGTGCTGAAGGGCGATCGCCTGTACGGCCGCGGTGGCGCCGATGACGGCTACGCGATTTTCGGTTCGTTGTCGGCGTTGCTGGCGCTGCATGAGCAGGGTGTGCCGCATGCGCGCTGCGTCGTGATGATCGAGGCCTGCGAAGAATCGGGCAGCTACGACCTGCCGCATTACGTCGACCACCTTGCGCCGCGCATCGGGCAGCCGTCACTGGTCGTGTGCCTGGACTCCGGTTGCGCCAATTACGACCAGTTGTGGTTGACCACGTCGCTGCGTGGCATGACCGGTGGCGAGCTGTCGGTCGAAGTGTTGACGGAAGGCGTGCATTCCGGCGACGCATCGGGCGTGGTGCCCGACAGTTTCCGGATCATCCGCGACCTGCTGTCGCGCCTTGAAGATCCGGTGAGCGGCACGATCGTCCCGAAGGAACTGTACGTGGAGGTGCCGGCCGAACGGATCGAGCAGGCGAAGCGCTGCGCGGAGATCCTTGGCAAGGAGGTGTACGACAAGTTCCCCTGGACGCAAGGCATGCAGCCGGTCAGCCAGGATCGCGTCGAGCTGATCCTCAACCGCACCTGGCGTCCGCAACTTGCGATTACCGGCGTGGCCGGGCTGCCGCCGCTGGAAAGCGCGGGCAACGTTCTGCGGCCGTCCACTTCGCTCAAGCTCAGCCTGCGCGTGCCGCCCACGGCGAACGGCAGCAAGGCCGGCGAATTCGTGAAGCGCCTGCTGGAAAAGGATCCGCCGTACGGCGCGAAGGTCACGTTCAAGCTGGAGAAGGACGGCAGCGGCTGGAACGCGCCGAAACTTTCCGATTGGCTCGATGGCGCGGTGTCGCAGGCCTCGCAGGATGCCTTCGGCGCGCCGCCCGCTTACATGGGCGAGGGCGGCAGCATCCCGTTCATGGGCATGCTGGGCGAAAAGTTCCCGAAGGCGCAATTCCTCATCACCGGCGTGCTGGGGCCGCATTCCAACGCACACGGCCCGAACGAATTCCTGCACATCCCGACCGGAAAGAAGGTCTCGCAAGTGGTCGCGAGCGTGGTCGCGGCGCATGCGAAAGCCAGTTCGGAAGGTTTGACCTGAGCGGGCGTGTCAGCTGCCACTCCAGGGAATCACGATGTCGACGATTCGCGCGGCAGTGCATGCGGATGCCGAAGAACTGGCGGGACTTTCCGGCCAGTTGGGTTATCCGGCGGACGCCACCACCATTTTGCGCCGATTGGATGAAGTGGCCGACCACGACGCGGGCGTGGTGCTGGTGGCGGTCGATCCGCACGACGGGCTGGCAGGGTTTGCGCACGTCGAACCGTGCCGCCTGCTGATCGCGGAGCCGTTCGCCGAACTCGCGGCGCTGGTGGTGTCCGAAACGGTGCGCGGGCAACGCGTCGGCAGTGCCTTGCTGGCGGCTGCCGAAGCCTGGGCGCGGGATCAGGGCTTCGCGAGCATGCGCGTGCGTTCCAACATCCTGCGCGAGCGCGCCCATCGCTTCTACCTGCGCGAAGGCTACATCGAGAAAAAACGGCAGGCCGTTTTCCTGAAGCGGTTCTGACGCCGGGCCTGGCTTGCCTGACGCCGGTCGTTTGCACCGGTACCCTTGTACGCCAACCATTGCGAACGCGCCCATGCTCTACGATCTGCCTCCCGTCACGCGCGCATTGCTGATCGCAAATGTGGTGGTTTTCCTGCTGGAGCAGGTTCCGTCGCTGCAGCCTTTGCTGCTCGCATACGGTGCGTTGTGGCCGATCGGACACGCGCAACTCGTGCAATATCCGAATGGCGAAGTGCTGGCGTCGGGATTTCACTTCTGGCAGATCATCACCTACGCGTTCCTGCACGGCAGCTGGTCGCACATCTTCTTCAACATGTTCGCGCTGTGGATGTTCGGCGGTCCGATCGAACATTTGCTGGGTGCGAAGCATTACACGTTCTACTACTTCTTCTGCGCGGTGACCGCGGCGGCCGCGCACATGCTGGTCGCGCAGTACTTCACGCACGGCTTCTACCCGACGCTCGGTGCGTCCGGCGCGATCTTCGGACTGCTGGTGGCGTTCGGGGTGATGTATCCGCGCCTGAAGATGTTCCTGATCTTCCTGCCGATCCCGATGCCGGCCTGGGTGTTCGTGATCGGCTACATCCTGCTCGAACTGTTTTTCGGGGTCAGCGGCTACGAATCCGGCGTCGCGCACTTCGCGCATCTCGGCGGCGCCGTCGGCGGGTTCGTGTTGTTGCAGTACTGGCGCGGGAAACTGCCGATCAAACCCCGGCGCATCCTCACGCATTGAGTGGAAGGGCTAGCGCGGCTGGATGGTGAGCGACTGCACGTAAACCAGCTCGCAGGCGCCGTCGCCGGTGTCGTCGCGCGTCAACGAACTGCGCCAGCGCCAGCCGTTCGCCTTGTCGGCTTCGACCAGCATGCCGTCGAGCGACACCACGTCGCCCGCGCGCACGCGTTTCAACTGGTACGCCACCGTGGCGTCGGCGGGGATCATGTGCATGTTGGCGCTGTGCGTCTCGATTTCCCGACGCGGAATCGGAAACGCTTTTGTCCGCCAGTAATAAAAGCGCCCGCTTTGGCTGATGCCGATGCCGCGCAGGACGACGCTGTCGGACATCCTTCCCCAGCCGAATGCGAGGTCGGTGGGGGACAGGTCGGCTCCCGCGTCGAAGCGGTAGTCGTCGCGCGACAGCACGCGCGCGGTCATGGAAAATTTCGCGAGCGGATGCAGCGTCGCGCCCTTGAACGGGATCGCGGGTTGCGGCGTATCGAAATCGGTCTGCACCGGGTCATTCGCGGCCAGCACGCCGCCTGCGCGCGCGATCGGCCGCCCGTGCCACCACAGCCAGCCGGCCAGGAGCAGCAGTGCGCACAAGAACCGGGTACGCCAATTCCGCATCAGGAATCCCCGTCCCCGAAACGGCGCAAGAATACTTCAGCCGCCCATCCGTGCGGTGGCGTGCGGTCGCCAACGCGAAGAATCACGCGCGCACGAAAAAAGGGACTGCCGACGGCAGTCCCTTTCTTGTTGCAACCGTGGCCTCGAAGTCTCCTGCAATCAGACGTTCTCGGCGCTCGGATGGAAACGCTTGACGAGGTGCAACGTGTTCCTGTCGGTGTGGTCCAGCTCCTTGCCGCCCAGGGCTGCAAGCTTCAGGACCAGTGTCTGGTCGTAACTGAACGTTCCGTCATCGTTGAGCTTGAACGTGCCTTCGAAACGCTTGAGCTCGGCGCGCTCGGACAGGTACTTGTTCTGCAGGATGCCATAGTTGCGGTCGCCCGCGGTCGCCTTGAAGTGCAACGTCTTGTCGCGCGGCTTGGCGTCACCGCCGGCAAGGATCGCGATGCCGCGCCCGAACACCACCACGCGCTTGACCTGCCCGCGCTTCTTGTCCCACAGCATGTACCCGACTTCGTCGTGGAACGGGTTCATGGCTTCCTCGCCATGGCGCCACGCGGTGTTCTCGTATTTCAGCCCCTCGATTTCCTGCTGGCCGTTTTCCTGTTTGGGAATGGGGTGGAAGCGGAACCTCTCGAAGTAACCCGTCTCGCCGGTTTCGTCGTCCTTGTTGTGGTACGAAACGTCGACGCCGCCGTTGCCTTCCCACTCGCCGACCAGCCAGGTCAAAGGCCCCAGTGCCTGGGGACCATGAAATTCCTCCGCCAGCTTGCGGGCCTCTTTTCCAGTGAGTTTGGCCATCGTCGTCGCGCCTCTCGTTGTGTGCCGGAACCTCGACGCTAGCATCCCGGATGGATTTCATCCAATTGATTGAAGCGATCAGGACGATAGCCGGAAGCTATCGTGCTGGAGCCGCGGTCGCGGCAAAGCCGGGGTGGGACGGATGTGGCGGGTGGTCGCTTGCCGGAGGCATTGGCGGCGTTGGCAAGATGGCGACCGGGGATGATCGCAAGGCTAACGATGCAGGTCGCCCGCGGCTTCCGGCTGGTAGTGGATCGCGGTGACCTTCAGCCGCAGGGTGCGGCCGCCGTGGCCCGGCCAATCGATGGTTTGTCCGATGCGCAGGCCCAGCAGCGCGCTGCCCACGGGGGCCAGCACGGAAATGCGGCCGGCGTCGGCATCGGCATCCTTGGGATACACGAGCGTCAGCGTATGGTGCTTGTTGCTGGCCTCGTCCACGCAATCGGCAGAGGAGTTCATGCTGACCACGTCCGCGGGCATGTCCCTGGGTTCGACGATGTCGGCACGCTCGAATTCGGCGCGCAGGCGCTCGGCCGCCGGCGAATCGCGCAGGGCCGGGTTCTCCAGCAGCGTTTCGATGCGCTCGACGTCGAGGCGTGAAAGGATGATCGGCGTCTTGTTGTCCATGTCAGTTCTTCCTGCGGGCCTTGCCTGCAACATAGCGACCGCGCGGCTTTTTCACAATGGCGGGCGCGCCGGCCGAGGGCAGGGTGGCCGGGTCCAGCAGCCCGCGCGGCAGGTTCTTGAAGACATCCGCCAGCTGCAGCAGGAAACCGTGCATCGCCGAACTCTTGCGCCAGAACATCGCGAGGCGCCGGCTGGGTGCATGCCCGCGGAAGGGCGTCAGGTGGACGTTGCCGGTGTGCGCGATCGGCGGTTGCACCGCAAGCACCGGCAACAGCGTGACGCCGACGTTCGCCGCCACCATCTGCCGCAGTGTTTCGAGGCTGGTGGCGCGAAAGCCGTGCTTTTCGCCGGCCCCCGACATCCGGCAGACCTCCAGCGCCTGGTCGCGCAGGCAGTGGCCGTCTTCCAGCAGCAGCAGGTGCTGGTTCTCGAGGTCGTCGAGTTTCAGTTTGCGCCGTCCGGCCAGCGGGTGCGCGTCGGGTGCGGCCAGCAGGAACGGTTCCTCGAACAGGAATTCCGCGTGCAGTGTGTCGTCGTGCACCGGCAGCGCGAGGATCGCCGCATCCAGCTTGCCTTCGCGCAGGCGCTGCAGCAGCTCGGCCGTCTTTTCCTCGACCAGCAGCAATTCCAGGCGCGGGAAGCGGTCGCGGATCGTGCCGAGCACGTGCGGCAAAAGGTACGGGCCGAGCGTGGGAAAGATGCCGAGTGTCAACGTGCCGGCTTCCGGATCGCGATCGCGATGGGCGATGCGCCTGATCTGCCCGACTTCGTTCAGCACTTCGCGGGCGCGCGCCACGATCTGCTGTCCGGCTTCGGTCAGCAGCACCTTGCGTGGCGTGCGTTCGACCAGCGTGACGCCGAGTTCGTCTTCCAGCTTCTTGATCTGGGTGGATAGGGTCGGCTGGCTCACGAAGCTCGCCGCGGCCGCGCGGCCGAAGTGCTTGTGGTCCGCCAAGGCAACCAGGTAGTGCAAGTCGCGGAGATTCATGTTGTTTCCTGTGCGATCGTCCCTGATCGCCGCATCGATCAGTCAATTCGCAAACGTGAGGGGTCATGGGTCATGAAGACCACCGCGGCCATCCATGGCCTGACTTTCAACAACAGCAACTTCGTAGGTAGTGTCAATATACACAACCTATCAATCAGATCGCAACAATCAATTTGAATTATAGATCCGGGGCCTATACCTTTTACCGTGAACCGCGGCGCCCGCCGCCTGTCCAACCTGTTCAACCCCAAAGGAGCTTCTCCCATGCTTACCGTCGGCAGCAACTTCCCGCATTTCAACCTGAAGGCCACCGTGTCCATCGAAAGCCTCGACAAGGCCTTCGTCAACATCGACTCGAACACCTACAAGGGCAAGTGGGCGTGCGTGTTCTTTTATCCGAAGGACTTCACCTTCGTGTGCCCGACCGAGATCAAGGGTTTCGCCGATCTCGACAAACAGTTCAAGGATCGCGACTGCCAGATCCTCGCCGCCAGCACCGACTCCGAATTCGTGCACCTCGCGTGGCGCCGCGACCACAAGGACCTGCGCGACCTGCCGTTCCCGATGCTGGCCGACATCAACAAGGACCTGACCCGTGCGCTCGGCATCCTGGATGACGAAGGCGTCGCCAAGCGCGCCACGTTCCTGGTCGACCCGGATGGCGTGATCCGCTTCGTGTATGTCACGGAAGGCTCGGTTGGGCGCAATCCGGCCGAAGTGCTGCGCGTGCTGGATGCGCTGCAGACCGACGAACTCTGCCCCTGCAACTGGACCAAGGGCGAGGAAACCCTGAAGGCCGCGTAAGGCGTTCGCGTGCAGCCACGCCGGTTCCCCCTCCACCGGCGCGGCGCCCCAAGGCGGCGGGAGCTATCCCGCCGCCGTTTTCACCCGACAGGAGAACATCATGAGTCTTGACCGCATCAAGTCCGGCCTGCCCGACTATGCCAAGGACCTTCGCCTCAACCTCGAGTCGGTGCTGGGCGAGGGTGGCGCGCCGGGACTTTCGCAGAAGCAGATCGCGATCATCGCGCTGGCATCCGCCATCGCGTCACGGCATGCGCCGCTGACCGCAGCGATCGCGCAATTCGCGGCGCAGCATGCCGACGAGAAGGAACTCGATGGCGCGCGCACCGCCGCCGCGCTGATGGGCATGACCAATGTCTATTACCGCTTCCTGCACCTCGTGGAAAACGACGAGTACGGTACCTTGCGGGCCGGCCTGCGCATGAACGCGATGGCCAGTCCCGGCTGCGACAAGGTCGACTTCGACCTCGCGTCGGTGGCCGTGTCGGCCATCAACGGCTGCGGCAGTTGCGTGGCCTCGCACGAACGCGCCCTGCGCAAGCACGATGTTTCCGCGCAGGCGGTGCAAAGCGCCGCGCGCATCGCGGCGGTGATCCATGCGGTGGCAGTGGTGCTGGAGCAGCGGGATGCCGCGAGCGCGGTTCCGGAACGCGAAGCGGCCTAGCCGTTGCGGCGGTGCCTGCGGGAGCGACGGGTTGCCTTCGTTCCCGCTTCCGCCGGCGGATCGGGTCGAAGCGAAGGCCCGCTGAAGCCGATGAATTGCTGGCGCATCGCGGTGATCTGTTCGATGCGTTCGTAGACCGCGTCACTCCCGCGCGCGCGGATCACTGCGCCCAGCAG
>DATEKI010000181.1:0-4277 GCA_035277545.1 Rhodanobacteraceae bacterium
CCCCTTGCGGGGCGGCGCGCGGTTCTGACATCAATGATGCGCGCTCTCTTCGCTCGATACCGTTGACGAACGGTAGATCGTGCTGGTGCCATAACGTCCCGCGTCAAGCCGTCCGTGCAGGACGAAGTCGCGCATCATCGCGAAGTAGCCTTCGGGGTTGCGTGTGTCCACGCGCTCGCCGTCGGCCGTGGTTTCGTACTCGTAGATGCCGTGTTCGGTATGCGGAAACACCGCGACCGTGATCGGCTTGCCCCTGGCCTGCAGAGCGCGCAGGCGTCGTTCGGTCTCCGCACTCGGCGCGTCGTGGTCATCGGCGCCCAGTATCCACAATTGCGGCGTGTCGAGGTTGCGCAGCACCGGCATGGGGTCGTAGTTCGCCGGGACGCCGGCCAGCAGCGCGGGGCCTTGTTCACGAAGCCTGGCCTCGGGCGTTTCCAACAGGTAGAACGCGATGTCGCCGTGCACATATTTGAACCACGGTTCCTTGCCGTACTTCGCCTTTACGACGGCAAGCTGGTCGTATCCCTTGCGGAAATTGCTGACGATGATGGTCGATACGGCATCGGCGATGTGCATCGCCTTGGCGATCACCTCGGGCCCGTAACCGCGGCTGGTCAGGTCGAAGGCGATGGCTTCGCGATCCTCTTCGAGCGGCGACACCGCCAAGCCGAATCCCACGATGACGAAATCGACGGGCGCAATCTTTGCGGCCAGTGGCGCCACCCAGCCACCCTGGCTGCCGCCCTGGTAACCAACGCGGCCGGCACGCGCGCCGGCGAGGCGCTTGGCCTCGTTCACCGCAGCGATCGCATCGTTCGCCAGCAGCAGGTAGTTCTGCGTATACGTGCCGCCTGACTTGCCGGTGCCGCGCTTGTCGTACACGAACACGCCGATACCTTCGGCGGGAAACTGCCGTTGCAGGGAATAGAATTTCAGCGCGGACTCGTGCTCCGACCCATGCACCAGCACCACGATCGGTACGCGGGCGTCGCCTTGCGGCATCACCAGCCGCCCGGCGAGCCGCACACCCGCGCCCTGGAATGTCACGTTCGTCACCTGCAACGGAATTTGCTTGCCCGACGTCCCGGCGAAAGTGACCCTGCCCTTGTCGCAATCGAATGACACTCGCTTGCCATCCGGGCGCCCCGTCCAGCCCAACGTGCTGGTCCACGCACCTTTGGCACCATGGGTCAGCAGACCCGTGGTGCCGTCTTCCTTCCGCCAGCGCAGGTGGTCGCCATCGCTCGACCCGACATCGAGCTTGCTGCCGTCGTCCAGTTGGTAGATCCCGACAGGACAATCACCGGTGCGCGCTTCCGGCGATGCCATGGCAGGCAGGGTCAATGCGGCCAGAAGCAGCGCTGCAAACACGAACGGCACCCGATGCATGATGGCTGCGGCGCTCGCTGACAGGAATGAGCACATTGGCGTACCCGACGAGGTGGAATTTATGTAAATGTTTACCTAAAATGATCCGACCGTCAAGCGTGAGCGGATTTCACACAGGTCGAAGGGGCCAAACATGCAGGGAAAAGAAGGGAAAGGGATCGGCGAGGACTTCATCCAGAGGCAGGGGCCGGCGTACCTTGCGCACCTGCTCAGGCGGCTTTCGGACGAACTCGTGCGCGGGGCCGACGCCTGGTATCCCGACGTCGGCGTGACCGCACCACCGCGCACCACCTCCACGTTGCTGGCCCTCGATGAACGCGGGCCATTGGGCGTGACCGAGATTTCCACCCTGTTGCGTCAGTCACACCCGCTGGTCATCAACTGGATCAAGCAACTCCAGGGCCAGGGATTCGTCAAGACCCGCATCGACAAGCGGGATCGAAGGCGCACGGTGGTCGCACTTACCACCAAGGGCATGACCGAAACCCGCCATCTCCGCAAGGCGTTGGTCCGGATGGGCGAAGCGTCGCAAGCGCTGATGGACGAAGCCGGCCCCGGGCTTTTCCATGCATTGTGGCGAATGGAGCAGGCCTGCCGGCGCGAGCCGTTCGATGACCGCTTGCGGAATTCCCGCGCACCGGGAGACTGATTGGCGGCCGATGCGCTTGTCCATCGGCCGCAGGCATCCGCCCCGACGGCGGACGGATGCCTCCCATGCGTCGCGCAAATCCTGCCGTTTACTGCTCTTCCTGGTCTCGGTTGGTGGTGATCCAGCCTGCGTTCCAGTCCAACGGGGCGTAGGGCCTGGACAGCACCAACGGCGACTGCCGTTCGCGCCGCAGCGCGCCGTTCAGATCCGCGAGCGGCTGGCCCTTCAACTTCTGCCACCGATCCAGCAGCGCCTTGAGTTCGGTGCCGGTCTTGTCCAGCGCCGCGAGATCCGCCGCGGTCGGCGCCTGGTCCGCACCCTGCATGCTGGCCATCAACATCTGCAGCGAGCCGCCCAGACTGCCGAGGTTCGGTGGGCCGCGGTGGAAGAAGAACGCGAACGGCGAAGTCGCCTTGGGCCCTGACAGCGCCTCGAGTTGCTTCTCGTAGGCCGCAAGCTTGTCGGACGGCTTGCGTGCCGCGACCTGTTTTTCCATGTCGCGCACCTGGCCGAGCGCCTCGCTCGCCGCGACGGCTTCTTGGTAAGCCTGCATCGAGGCGTCGAACTGTTTCTGCAAGTCCGCGGTCGAGGTTTTCACGCGCGGGTCCATCCGCACCACCAGCGGTTGCGTGTACGTTTTCCCGTTCGCGGTCAGCTTGACCGTGTAATTGCCCGGCATCACCCACGGCGAGCTGGCCATCACCGGCGTGTCGTGCTTGACCGCCTGGTTGGCATCGAGGAACTGCAGCGCGCCCGGCATCGGCGTGTAATGCATGTCCCACACGAAGCGATGCATGCCGGCTTGCGTCGAGAGGTTCATCGGCGGACGCGGCCACCAGTCCGGTACCTGCAGCTTCTTCGGGTCCAGCGGCTTTTGTGGATCGGCGCTGGAGTAGTGCCGCACCAGCTTCCCACCTGACGTATAGACGTCCAGTGTCACCGGTCCGCTGGCGTTGCCGGCAAGGTAGTAGTCGATGATCGCGCCCGGCGGTGGATTGGGCAGCGACGGCATCCGCCATGGCGTCGGCGGGTTCATGCCCCAGCGCACGCGGATCGCCGTTTCGGGCTTGTAGAGCGTCACGCGTGCCCTGGCGACCTGCGCGTCGACCTGCCGCAGCGGCGTGATGTCGTCCAGCACCTGGAAACCGCGGCCGTGCGTTGCGGCGACCAGGTCGTCGCCGTGCACCTGCAGGTCACGCACGGACACCGCAGGCATGTTGAGCCTGAGCGATTGCCAGTGGTCGCCGTTGTCGAACGACACCCAGGTTTGCGTTTCGGTGCCGGCAAACAGCAAGCCCCTGCGTTCCGGATCCTCGCGGACCACGTTGGTGGCCGCGTCCGGCGTGATGCCGTTGTCGATCTCCTTCCAGGTCTTGCCGCCGTCTTCGGTGCGGAACAGGTGCGGCCGCATGTCGTCCAGCCACATCGTGTTGATCGCCGCATAGGCGACCTTCGGATCGAAATGGCTGGCTTCCAGCGAGAACACGCGCCACCACGGCTGCAGTTGCGGCGGCGTGACGTTGTCCCAATGCGCGCCACCATCGCGCGTCACCCAGATCAGGCCGTCATCCGTACCCGCCCAGATCAGGCTCTTGTCCAGCGGCGAAGGCGCCAGCGCATACACCACGCCGCGGTCGGTGGACTTGGCGTCCGGGTCGTCCTTGTACTTGCCGACGCTGGCCGGCACGGTCCAGGCCTTGCGCGTCAGATCCGGACTGATCGACTTCCAGTCCTGGCCGCCGTCGTCGCTCTGCCACACCGTGTTCGAGGCGAAGTACAGCCGATGCGGATCGACCGGCGAGAACATGATCGGCATGGTGCGCACGGTGCGGTAATCGGGACGGCTTCCGGAGACCGGGCCGACGTCGGCGATCTGCCCCGTGTCGCGGTCGTAGCGCGTGACACCGCTGCGGGACCCGCCGTACACCAGGTTCGGGTGCAACGGATCGATCGCGGCGCCACCGTATTCCTCGATGCCGACCGGATGCCAATCGTGCGCCGTCAGCTCGCCGTCATTGCCGCGCGACAGCACGCAGGCCGAACCCGAGTCCTGCTGGCCGCCGCAAACGCGATAAGGCCAGGTGTTGTCGATGCCGACCTTGTACATCGCGGCGGTCGGCTGGTTGTACCAGGAGCTCCAGGTCTTGCCGCCATTGACGGTGACGATCGCACCCTGGTCGCTGTTGACCGCGATGATGTCGGGGTTGTTGGGGTTGATCCAGGTCTGCTGGTAATCGTC
>DATEKI010000182.1:0-6243 GCA_035277545.1 Rhodanobacteraceae bacterium
GCCGACCGCAAGCGGCTCGCGACCGAGACGCAGGAACTGCAGGCGTTGCGCAATACGCGTTCCAAGGCGATCGGGCAGGCCAAGGCGAAGGGCGAAGACGTAGCGCCGATCATGGCCGAGGTGGCCGGCCTCGGTGACAAGCTGAAAGCCAATGAAGCCGCGCTGGCCGAAGTGCAACAGAAACTTTCGGCGATCGCGCTGGGCATTCCCAACCTGCCGCACGAATCGACGCCGGTCGGCAAGGACGAATCGGAGAATGTAGAAGTGTCACGCTGGGGTACGCCGCGTGGTTTCGATTTCGTGGTGAAGGACCACGTCGAGCTCGGCGAACGCCACGGCTGGTTGGATGCCGAAGCCGGCGCGAAGCTGTCCGGCGCGCGCTTCACCGTATTGCGCGGGCAACTCGCGCACCTGCACCGCGCACTCGCGCAGTTCATGCTGGATCTGCACACCCGCGAGCACGGCTACACCGAATGCAACGTGCCGCTGCTGGTGAATGCCGAAGCCATGGTGGGCACATCGCAACTGCCCAAGTTCGAGGAAGACATGTTCTCGACGGCGGTGGGCGACTCGCGGCGCTACCTGATTTCCACCGCGGAGATTTCGCTCACGAACCTGGTGCGCGATTCGATCGTGGAAGCCGACGCGCTGCCGATGCGCATGACCGCGCACACGCCGTGTTTCCGCGCCGAAGCCGGCAGCTACGGGAAGGACGTCAAGGGCATGATCCGCCAGCACCAGTTCGAGAAGGTGGAGCTGGTACAGGTCGTCGAACCTTCGACATCGTTCGCGGCGCTGGAGGAACTGACCAGCCACGCCGAAAAGGTGCTGCAGAAACTCGAGCTGCCCTATCGCAGGATGGCGCTGTGCACGGGCGACATGGGCTTCGCCGCGGCCAAGACCTACGACCTGGAAGTCTGGTTGCCGTCGCAGAACACGTATCGCGAAATTTCGTCGTGCTCCAACTGCACGGATTTCCAGGCGCGACGGATGCAGGCGCGCTGGCGCAATCCCGCCAGCGGCAAGCCGGAACTGGTGCATACGCTCAACGGGTCCGGTCTCGCGGTTGGTCGCTGCCTGATCGCGGTGATGGAGAATTTCCAGAACGACGATGGCTCGATCGTCGTGCCGGCAGTGCTGCGGCCGTACATGGGTGGCGCGGCCAGCATTTCGTGAGCATTCGGAATGGTCGTGAGCAATTAAGATATCGTCATTCCGGCGCAAGCCGGAACCAAGCGTCTTCAGTAATTTGAGCCGAAGTCACTGGGTTCCGGATCGCCACTACGCGGCGTCCGGACTGACGAGATTTAAAAAATGGAGAGATGGCTGAGTGGTCTAAAGCACCGGACTTGAAATCCGGCGTACGGCTCGCCGTACCGTGGGTTCGACAAAATTGTCTGGAACAATTTTGGACAGCCGGAGGCTGGCCCCGAGCGCAGCGAGGGGTGAGCATCAGGGATGATGCGAACAATCCCGGCCGGACGGAAGGCAAGAGGTTCTGGCAGCGGAAAAGGATTCACCAATCGGAGGGATGGCAGAGTGGTCGAATGCACCGGACTTGAAATCCGGCAGGGGCGCAAGCCCCTCGTGGGTTCAAATCCCACTCCCTCCGCCATTCCCGATCGTTCTACACTGTCCCGCATCTCCTTCGCATGGAGTGCGCCATGGCCGATGATCGCAACCCCAAGATAGGACCGTACGAAGACCCCGCCGGCGGCTGGGGTTCGGTCAAATCGGTCAAGGCCATCCTGCAACGCGAAAAGGTGCCGATTCCCTCGACGGTCCGGGAGCTTTGGCGCCAGAACAAGCCGCGCGGATTCACCTGCGTGTCGTGCGCGTGGCCGCAGCCAGCCAGACCCGCGAAGTTCGAGTTCTGCGAGAACGGCGCCAAGGCCAGCGCATGGGAATTGACGTCGCTCCGCACGACGCCGGAGTTCTTCGCACAACACACCTGCACCGAATTGCTCGGCTGGTCCGATCATGACCTGGAGCAGCAGGGCAGGCTGACGCACCCGATGCGTTACGACCGCGCGACGGACAAGTACGTGCCCGGCGGATGGGACGAGGCGTTCCGCGCGATCGGTGACGAATTGAAACGGTTGCGGGCGATCGATCCGAGATCCGTGGTGTTCTACGCCTCGGGCCGCGCTTCGCTGGAAACGAGTTATCTGTACGCGTTGTTCGCGCGGCTGTACGGCAACAACAACCTGCCGGACAGCTCCAACATGTGCCATGAGGCGACGGGCGTCGCGTTGCGCAAGAGCGTCGGTTCGGCCGTCGGCACGGTGGTGCTGGACGACTTCGCGAAGACCGACTGCATCCTGTTCTTCGGCCAGAACGCCGGCGTCAACAGCCCGCGCATGCTGCACGACCTGCAGCGGGCCGCAAAGCGCGGCGTGCCGATCATCGTCTTCAACCCGTTGCGCGAACGCGGGCTGGAACGCTTCACCAATCCGCAAAGTCCCGTCGAGATGTTGACGGGCAAGGAAACGCCGCTGGCGACGCAATACCACCAGGTGAAGGCCGGCGGCGACATCGCGGCGATCACCGGCCTGTGCAAGGTGTTGCTGGCCCTGGACGACGATGCGCGCGCGCAAGGGCGTGAGACCGTTCTGGATCAATCATTTATCGCGCAACATTGCCACGGTCTCGAAGACTTCGTGGCGTTCGTGCGCGCCCAGTCCTGGGCGGACATCGAAGTGGCATCGGGCTTGACGCGCGACGCCCTCGAAGGCGCGGCCAGGGTTTACGCGCGGGCCAATGCCGTGATCGGCGTGTACGGGATGGGCCTGACCCAGCACGTGCTGGGCGAATACAACATCCACATGGTCGCGAACCTGTTGCTGATGCGCGGCAACATCGGCAAGCCGGGTGCCGGACTATGCCCGGTGCGCGGACATTCCAACGTGCAGGGGCAACGCACGGTCGGCATTGCCGATGATCCCGCACTGGTTCCATTGGATCGATTGGCGCAGCAGTACGGTTTCGAGCCGCCACGCGAAAAGGGGTTGAATACCGTCGAGTGCTGCGAAGGCGTGCTCGATGGAACCGTGCACGGCTTCGTTGGTCTCGGCGGGAATTTCCTGCGGGCGATTCCCGAACAGGAACGCGTCAACGCGGCATGGAGCAAGTTGCGCCTGACGGTACAGATCGCGACCAAGCTCAATCGCTCGCATCTCGTCAACGGTGAAGTCGCGTACCTTTTGCCGTGCCTTGGCCGCATCGAGAAAGTGGTCGAGAACGGCAAGGCGCAAGTGCTTTCGACCGAGGATTCCACCAGCTGCATCCATGCTTCGGTGGGCAAGGCCGCACCAGCGAGTCCGGAACTGAAATCCGAAACCCGCATCGTGGTGGAGCTAGCCAAGGCCACGCTGCCGCCGAATCCGAAGGTGCCATGGGACACGTGGGGCGATGATTTCGCGACCATCCGCGAGGCGATCGAGCAGACCTGGCCGGAACAGTTCAAGGATTTCAACACGCGCATGTGGCAGCCGGGCGGCTTCCATCGTCCGAACCCGGCGCGCGAAAGGGTGTGGAAGACCGGCACCGGCAAGGCGAATTTCATTGTGCCGCCCGCGCTGGTCGCGACCGGATTCGACGATGCGCCAGATCGGTTCCGGCTGATGACGATGCGGTCGAACGACCAGTTCAACACCACGGTGTACGGCTATGACGACCGCTTCCGTGGCATCGACGGCACCCGCGAAGTCGTACTGATGAACAAGGACGACATCGCACGGCTCGGCCTGCGCGACGGCCAGACGGTGAAGCTGGTGTCGGATGCGGGCGACGGGATTCATCGCGAAGTCGGCGGACTTCGCATCGTCACGTTCGACATCCCGAGCGGCTGTATCGGCGGCTACTACCCGGAATGCAATCCACTGATCCCGCTTTCCCACTACGCGAAGTTCAGCAAGACACCGGCGGCGAAATCGGTGCCCGTGAGGGTCGTTGCTTGATTCCCCTCAGAGGGTGGCGCGAAGCGCCGGGTGAGGGTGGGGGTCTGCGCGAGACTCGAACCGTCACCCCAGCGCTGCGCGCTCGGCCTACGGCCGCCTCTCCCGAAGGGAGAGGGGCTTTAAAGCCTACGCCGCGATCGGCATCCCATCCGCGATCTGCGCATGCGCCTTCGCAATGGCGGATTCACGCTGCTCGGCGCCCAGGTTCAACCCTTCCGCGCGCACGAATTCGACGTCATGGATGCCGATGAAGCCGAACACGTGTTTCAGGTAGGTTTCCTGGAAATCGACGGCCGCCGCCGGACCTTGGCTGTAGATGCCGCCGCGCGAAGAAGCGATGATCACGCGCTTGCCGCCGGCCAGGCCCTCGGGACCGTTCTCCGTATAGCGGAAAGTCCTGCCGGCGATCAGGATCCGGTCGATCCACGCCTTCAGCTGTGTCGGGATCGTGAAGTTGTACATCGGCGCACCGATCACCACGATGTCGGCGGCGAGGAATTCGTCGACGATTTCGCCGTTGCGCTGGACGCACGGATGGCCTTCGGCCAGGACCGGCGTAAAGTGCGGCAGGGTTTGCGTGGCGAGATCGCGGCGGGCCACGTCGATGCCGGGATTTTCGGCGCGCAGACGCGCGACGATCGCGGCGGTCATGCCGCGAGAGGCGGAGTTTTCACCAAGTACGCTGGAATCGATGTGCAGGAGTTTCACGTGCCTATCCTTATTGGGCCGCACTGCGCGGCAACGCGCAAACGATAGGCCCGACGCGCGGCTTCGATAAGATGGGCCGACTCGAACGGAGTGTTCACCATGGCGAACGCCACATCCGCTCTCGCAGGGGCGTTGCCCGACCTCAACGATCTGTATTTCTTCGCGGCGGTGGTCGAGCATGGCGGTTTCTCCGCCGCGAGCCGTGCACTCAACGTGCCGAAATCCCGCCTGAGCAAGCGCGTGTCGCAGCTGGAGGACGGCCTCGGCGTGCGCCTGCTGCAACGGACCACACGCAAGTTCGTGGTGACCGAAGCCGGCGAACGGTTCTACCGGCATTGCCAGGCGATGCTGGCAGAAGCGCGCGCCGCCACCGAGGACGTGGCCGCGCTGCGCGGCGAGCCCAGTGGGCTGGTGCGATTGAGTTGCCCGGTGTCACTGGCACAGAGCCTGCTCGCCCCGTTGCTGCCGCAATTCATGCAGCGTTATCCGCAGGTGCAGCTGCGGGTATTTTCCAGCAACCGGCGGGTGGACGTGGTCGGAGAAGGTTACGACATCGCCATCCGCGTGCGCGACAAGCTCGACAGCGACGCGGAACTGGTGGCGCGCAGCTTCGGCCCCAAGCGGGTGGTGCTGGTCGCGAGTCCGGCGTTCCTCGCGGAACATGGCGAGCCGCGCAACCCGCAGGACCTGTCCGCGCTGCCGGTGCTCAGCATCTTCGAGCAGGAGGGCGAGCAGGCCTGGGAGCTGTATGACCGCGCCTGTGCGAAGACGATCGTGCCGGTGCGGCCGCGCCTGGTCAGCGGCGAATTCCGGGTGCTGATCGAGGCGGCCATGCAGGACATCGGGATCGCCTGGGTTCCGGAACAATCCTGCATCGAGGAACTTCGCGATGGCCGCCTGCGCGTGGTGTTGCCGGAATGGGGACTGCCACAAGGCATCCTGCACATCGTCTATCCGAGCCGTCGCGGGATGTTGCCGGCGGTGCGCGCGCTTGTGGATTTCCTTGCCGAAGCGTTCGAGCACGAACCCGGTTGAGCGATGGAGGGCAGGTCCCTGCAGCGTGCTACCATCGCGCGATTCCCGGCCGTCCAAACGGAATGACGTGCATGCAAATTGAAACGAAACTTCCCAAGGTCGGCACCACGATCTTCACGGTGATGAGCCAGCTGGCGCTGGAGCACAAGGCGGTGAACCTGGGGCAGGGCTTTCCCGACTTCGAGACGCCGGCCACCTTGCGCGACGCGTTGACCCGCGCGATGACCGAGGGACGCAATCAATACGCGCCGATGAGCGGCATCCCGAAGTTGCGCGAGCAGATCGCGTTGCAGGTGGACCGCCTGTATGGGCGCCGCATCAGCGCCGACACGGAAGTGACGGTGACCTCGGGCGCGACCGAAGCGATCTTCGCGGCGATCGCCTGCGCGGTGCACGCGGGCGACGAGGTGATCGTGCTCGATCCCTGCTACGACTGCTACGAACCCGCGATCGCGCTGGCCGGCGGCAAGACCGTGCACGTGCCGTTGCGCCTGCCGGACTTCAGCGTGGACTGGCAGCGCGTGCGCGACGAGATCACGCC
>DATEKI010000183.1:0-6757 GCA_035277545.1 Rhodanobacteraceae bacterium
GAAGTTCCGCCTCGCCGAACCAAGCGGGCGCATCGGCCACGCCGAACTCGATTTCGGGGGCACCACGATCATGCTGGCTGACGCCTTTCCCGAATACGGCCTGCGCGATCCGAAGGCCCTCGGCGGCACCGCGGTGACGATGCACCTGCACGTGGACGACGCCGACGCGGCGATCCGGCGCGCCGTCGAGGCCGGCGCAACCCTCGAGCGCGGACCCAGCGACGCCTTCTACGGCGAGCGTGGCGGATCGGTGTTCGACCCGTTCGGACACCGTTGGCTGATCGGACACAACATCGAGGAAATGTCGCCCGAGGAAATGCAGCGGCGCTACACGGCGATGATGCAGGGCCAATAAGGCATCGCCGCGTGGATAGAATCGCGGCATGCAGATCCGCGCCGCCACGCCCGAACACGCCGAAGCCATCGCCACCGCGGAAGCCGAAACCCAACGCACGCCGGGGTTGCTGATCGGCCATCCCGGCGAGATTCCGGTCGAAGCCTACCGCAACAAGATCGCGAAGCTGGCGACGGAGGGCCGCTACATCGTGATGGAGGAAAACGGCGCGCCGGTCGGCCACGCCTTCCTCGATCCGATGCCGATGCGCGCCAACGCGCATGTGTTCACGCTGACGATCGTGGTCCATCCCGGCCATGTCGAACGCGGCATCGGCCGTGCGCTGCTGCACGACCTGCTGGACTGGGCGCAGCGCGATCGCCGCGTCGGCAAGATCGAACTCAACGTGCGCGCCGGCAACCTGCGCGCGCAGACCCTCTATCGCAGCCTCGGGTTTGTCGAGGAAGCACGTTTCCGCCGACGCGTGCACCGGCTGGACGGCACGTATGAAGACGATATCGGCATGGCATGGTTTCCCGATCGCTAGCCAGCCACGCCCCACAGTGACACACTGTCAGCGGACATGCACCACGGCATCGGGAACGCCGCCATGACGGAAACCACGCCGGCCGATGAAAATGCGGCCGTTCGCGAACTGGTCGAACTGCAGGCCGAGGTCGTTTACCACAACGTCGACCGCACGCTGGCAACGTGGACGCGCACCGCGCTGTCGCTGATCGTGTTCGGCACCGTGATCGACCGCTACGGCTTGCTGCTGGCGCGCAACCATCCGCCGCACCTCGGCACGCTGCTGGCGATGAACCCGGAATCCAGCATCGGCGGAATATTCCTGGTTGCGCTCGGCCTATTCATCGCGCTCAGTGCCGCGATTCGCCACCATGCCTATCGCAGGATCTGGCTGCGCGAATACGGCCACCCGGGCTTCCATGGCCCGTGGCTGGCGTCTGCGTTCGCGACATTGACCGTGGTGATCGGCGTCGTTCTCCTGGTCGTGTTGAGCGTATTCCGGGGTTGACGGGCACCGCCCGGAAGAGCGCCGTGACAAACTATCCGCAACGTCCGTCGACAAACAACGGGAGCGCCCAAGTGGCCGAACAGGACCCTCTCCCACAACCCACGACCGCGCACGAACTGGTCGAGTTGTCGCTGCAACGTTCCTACATGAATACCGAGCGCACGCTGGCGGTGTGGACGCGCACCGCGCTGTCGCTGATGATCTTCGGAATCGCGGTGGACCGCTTCGGCCTGCTGTTGAATCATCCGCCATGGCAGGTGACGCAGGCCGCCGACCTGCTGCCCAATCCGCTGTCCACCCTCGGCGGCGTGGTGTTGGTGGCCCTGGGGGTGCTGATCCTGTTCGCGACCGGTTTCCGCTTCCTCGCCTACGGCCTCAAGTGGCATCGCGAAAATCCACGCCACGTTTGGTACCACACGCCCTGGCTCGCCTTCACCTTCTCGATGCTGATGGCGGCGTTCGGGATCGCGCTGCTGGTGGTGCTGTGCGTGTTCCGGCAGTGATCGACTCCTTCCTCCGGAAAGGAGTCGCCGCGAAGCGACAGGGGGATGCTGCGCAACATCGCGGATCGAAAGCCGTCTCCTCGATCCCTCCTTCCTTCGGAAAGGGGAAGACAACCTCGCATCACATGCGTATCGGCCCCGCCTTGTGGCAGGCATCGCGCGCGGCGCGGGCGGACTGCACCCCGGCCTGGTCGTTCTTCGATTCGGCGATTTGCAGAACGGTTTCCCAATTGCTTGCGCACAGGCCACCGACTTTCGCACCCAAGTCGTACGAACGCCGCGCATCGGCCTCGGCGGCCGCGTCGTCCTTCAGCAGGATTTCGATTTCGGCGCGGAACTGCAGGATGTCGGGAGCGTCGGGCGACAGCTTCAGCGCCTGATTCACCTTCGCCAGCGCATCCTGGTATTTGCCGGCCCCCTCGTCGGTGCGCGCGCCATCCAGGTAACCGTCCACGTTGGGATCGCGCAGCGGCGTGACCTGCACCACCGACTTGTCGCCCGTGCGCGCGGTGCGAATTGCCTCCACCATTGTGGTTGGCGACAACCGATTGCTTGTGGGAGCCGGTTGCGGCGGATGCGAACAGCCGGCCAGGGCCACGGCTGCAGCCGCGCCCAGCGCGGCTCGAATCAGGTTGCGCGTCATGCATTGCTCCAGAGGATTCTCAAGGCTGCGGGTGCGCCGCGGCGTCGTTGCCGCCGCCACCGAAGAAGTTTTCGAGCCGCTGCAGATAACAGTGGTTCTGCACCGCCGGCGCGTAGCCGTCGATGAAGGGATATTGTTTCGCGCCGTCGCACTGCGGCAGGCTGCCCTGCCCGGTCGCGGGATCGATCCATGCGTACTGGATGCCGTCGTCGAGCGACGTGGCCAGCGGCGCGCTCGGCAATTTTTCGAACAGCTTCATCCACACCCGCAGCGCGCCGGTCGCGCCCCACAGGTGCGTCGGCTGGTTGTCGTCGCGGCCCATCCACGTAACCGCGAGGCGATCGCCGGTGAACCCCGAGAACCACGAATCGCGCTGGTGATCGGACGTGCCGGTCTTGCCGGCGACGTGCAGCGACGCAAGCGAGGAATCGCCGATCGCGGCCGCGGTGCCGTACTGGGTCACCTGCTGCATCATCCAGCGCACCAGCCCCACCGACTGCTGGTACTGGCCCTTGCCGGGCTGCACGGCGTATTGCTTGAGCACCTTGCCCCTGGCATCCAGCACCCCGCGCAAGGTCAGCAGCGGCAAGGCGTGGCCGTCGTCGGCGATGAACTCGTAGAGCTGCGCCAGCTGGAACGGCGACATGTCCACGGCGCCCAGCAACAGCGACGGATTGGCTTGCACGTCCTTCAAGCCGAACGAACGCAGGAACGCAGCCACCCGATTGATGCCGAGCTGCAAGCCCAGGTGCACGCTGGCGAGATTGTAGGACTTGGCCAGCGCCTCGACCATCGGCACCTCGCCGTGCGACTGGTGGTCGTCGTTTTGCGGCGTCCACAACTTGCCGTTCGGCAGCTTCATCGAGATCGGCGAATCGTCGAGCAGCGATGCCACGTTCCAGCGCGACGGATTGCTGAGCGCCATCAGGTAATAGAATGGCTTCAGGCTGGAACCGACCGGGCGGCGCGCGTCGTAGGCGCGGTTGAAACCGTGCTGGTCGGACTGGCGTCCGCCGACCATCGCCAGCACGTCGCCATTGCCCGGATCGACGACGACAACGGCGCCCTCCATGCCGTTGCCGCGTTTGCCGAGGCCCTTCAGCGCCTCGTCCAGCGATTGTTCCGCGTAAGTCTGCGCGGCGGGATCGAGCGTGGTGTAAACCTTGAGTCCACCACTGCGCAATTGCTGGTCGGTGAAGTCCTGCTTCAACTGCCCGCGCACGACGTCCATGAATGCGGGGAAGCGATCGACCACCAGTTGCGGATTCGCGGTCACGTCCAGCGGCGCGGCTTTCGCGGCATTCCACTGCAGGTCGTTCAACAGGCCGGTCGCGTGGAACGCGTCCAGTGCCACGTTGCGGCGCGCCAATGCGCGTTGGGGATTGCGGCGCGGATCGTAGTAGCTCGGTCCTCGCACCATGCCGACCAGCAACGCGATTTCCTGCGGGCGCAGGGTTTGCACGGGCCGACCGAAGTAGTACCAGCTGGCCGCCGCGAAACCATGGACGGCCTGCCCGCCCTGCTGGCCCATGAACACTTCGTTGCAGTATGCGGCGAGGATCTGGCCCTTGCTGTAATGCGCGTCGAGCAGGATCGAAAGCAGCGCTTCGTTGAACTTGCGGACCAGCGTCTGGTTGCGATCGAGGAACAGGTTGCGCACGAGTTGCTGGGTGATGGTGGAGCCACCCTGCACCACGTGGCCCGCGCGCAGGTCGGCCAGCGCGGCGCGCGCGATCGAGGAAAGGTCGATGCCGTGGTTGTTCTTGAAGTCGCGGTCCTCCACGGCCTGCACGCCCTGCACCAGCAGCGTCGGCAGCTCCGACAGTTGCGCGACGATGCGTTCCTCCTGGTCGGATCCGTACATCGTCGCGATGCGCGCGGGATCGAGATGTGTCCTGCGCAGCGGCTTGTTCGCGGTCAGGTCGAAGACGGACTGGATGCTTCCCGAACCCAGTTTCACGCGCACGCGGCGCGGCAGCTCACCGCCAACCGGATCCATGTAGCCGCGCGAGGCGATCGTGAAATCGTTGCCGTCCGCGCTGTACGTACCAGGCACCTGCGCGACGTGCGCGGCCTCGGTGTAGCCCGCCATCTGCAGTTCCAGCGCCAGCGTCGCCTTGTTCATCGGCACGCCGGCTTCCAGCAGCTGCGGGCGCGCGTACACCCGCGTCGGCTGCGTGAAATCGATTTCGCTGACGCGCGTCTTCACGCGGTGGTCGAGCACCAGCGTGTACGGCACCACGAAACCGACCGCGAAACCGATTCCTATCAGGATGGGCCAGCGTGCGAATGGCCAGACCCGGGCGACAAACCCGCGCACGCGCTCGAACCAGGACAAGGCTAGGGCCTGTTAACTCCACACCAAGCGAACCGCGTTGCTTCCGCAGCGGTCGCCAGACAAGGCGCGCGCCGCAGGGCCAGAGTGGTTCTCTGGTCAAGGCGCGCACCGATGGATGGCGGCCGCTGAGCAACCCTTCGGGCCGGGGCCCATTGCCCACATGGCGGCGTCATCGTTCGTCTATGTATCGACATACATCTTCCTCACTCTTCCTTGCCCTGCGGGCAATGGGCCGCCGACGCGGCCGGCTTGGCGTGGAGCTAACAGGCCCGATATCCATCCAAAGGCATCGGCGTATTTTAGCGGATCGACATGGCCAACCCGTGCGGCGGCGCGCACGGATTCAGCCGCGCGTTCATCTCGACCCGCGTCCGTGGCCGCGGGCCGCGCCGCGCATCACCAGCGCCTTCTCACCAGGAACTGCGCGCCGCAGCCCTTGTCCACCCAGATGCCCGCGCGGTTCCAACCCCAGGTCCGGCCTTCGATGCAGGCCGAATCGGAGTTCTGGTGTTGCAGCCTCACGTGGCCGCGCGCACCGACGTCGACCTGGCAGAAGTAATAGCGGTATTGCGGGCTGCCGCAGGAAACCACGAACTCGCGATTCCAGTCCGGCCCCGGTTGCCAGCCGCCGGCTGCCGCGAATACCCCGCCGCAACCCCTGTCGACCCAGACGCTGCCGCGGTCGAAGCCCCAGGTCCGGCCTTCTATGCATGCCGACTTCGAGGTCTGCTGGACTATACGCACCCCGCGCCAATTGCCGGGCACCGCGCAGCGCAACATGCGGTGCTGGGGGCTGCCACAGGAAACGGTCTGCGGACCGTAGCCGGGCGGCGGCGGGCGATTCGGGTAGTAATTCGGGGGCGGCGGGGGCTGGTTGCCGTAAGTCACCTGCGCGCTGGCCGCACCAGTGAACGCCAAAACAGATGCTGCGAGCATCCATCCGATCTTGCGCATCGCACTGCCCTCCTGATTGGTTTTGCGCCAGTTTCAACAGCGAAAACTGAACCGGGGCTGGCGACGACGCGACTCAGTCCCCGGCTGCCTTGCTGCCCTTTTCCGGTGCGGGTTTGGCGGATTCCCTGGCGGGCTCGGCGGGTTTCTCAGCCGAGGTTTCCTTCGGCTTGGCCGCATCACCGGCAAGGTTGTGCTTCTTTTCCTTGTCGGACTTGAAATCGGTTTCGTACCAGCCGCTGCCCGACAGACGGAATGCGGGCGCGGTCACCTGCTTGTGCACGGTGTGGCGCTTGCCGCAATGCGGGCAGACATCGGGGTCGGGGTCGGACAGTTTTTGCAGGCGCTCGAATTTTTCGCCGCAGTCGTCACAGCGGAATACGTAGATGGGCATCACGGGAAGCCTTGAAACGATCGCGCAATGATACCGCCGGAGAAGCGCTTTCGCCCGGCCGTTGTACACGCATTCGGATACCGCGCCTATCATGCGCCCTTTGCCCACGGGATACCCGATGCCCCTGTTCCGCTCCGCAGTATCCGCCGCGATGATCGCCGCCATCCTGCCCGCCGCGCGCGCCGCGGCGCCGTTGTGTCCGGCCACATGGCCCTCGCAACCGGCGGCGTCGGTCGCGCACATCAACGAAGTGAATCGCGGCCTGGGCATCCCTGCCGATTACGCCGCGCGCCACAACCTCGTTCCCCTTCCCGAAGGGAAGGACCTGGTACAGGTGCCGCGCGACGTGTACGGGCGCAAGGTGGAAATGGTGGCGCCGGCCGCCGCCGCGTTGAAGAGAATGTTCGCCGCCGCGGCACACGATGGCGTGAAGCTGGAAACCGTGTCGGGTTTCCGCAGCATCAATTACCAGACCGGCCTGATCCGCCGGAAACTGAAAAGCGGCATGAGCATCCAGAAGGCACTCAGCATCAACGCGGTGCCGGGTTACAGCGAACA
>DATEKI010000184.1:0-3324 GCA_035277545.1 Rhodanobacteraceae bacterium
GTGGCGCTGGAGCGGCTGTGCGGCGCATGGAAGAAAACGATCGGGGAATGCGGGTGCATGGTCGGAACTCCTTCGGCGTGGCTTGCGGGAACGGAACGGGACGGACACGGGTTTGCCGGACGCGTGGAGGCTGCGGGCAAAGGCCATGCGCGCGGCGGCAGGCCCTCGATCCGCGCAAAATGCCGGGCCGCGGAACGCCAGACGGCGAGCCATTTCGACAGCGCGTGTTGCATGGGAGGCTCCTTTCGGTATGCGCGTGCAGCATGGCGCCGTCCTGCTGACAACGTGCTGTCAGCAGCGGGTGGCAAGCCGCGCGCGAAGCCGGGACAATGGCGTTTCCCGCAAACGGACTCCGCCATGCAACCCATCTCGTTGACCCAGCACCTGATCGAGGAACAACGCCGCCACGGCGCCATCAACGCCGACCTGCGGCTGCTGATCGAGGTGGTCGCGCGCGCCTGCAAGCGCATTTCGATCGCGATCGGCAAGGGCGCGCTGGGCGGCGTGCTGGGCGAAGCGGGCACCGGCAACGTGCAGGGCGAGGCGCAGAAAAAGCTCGACGTGATTTCGAACGAGATCCTGCTGGAGGCAAACGCCTGGGGCGGCCACCTCGCGGCCTGCGCGTCGGAGGAAATGGCCGATCCGTATCCGATTCCCGACGCATATCCGAAAGGCAATTACCTGTTGCTGTTCGATCCGCTGGACGGCTCCAGCAACATCGACGTGAACATATCCGTCGGCACGATCTTCTCGGTGCTGCGTTGCCCGGAGGGCGTGACGCAGGCGACCGAGAAGGATTTTTTGCAACCCGGCACGCAACAGGTCGCGGCGGGTTACTGCGTTTACGGCCCGTCGACGTTGCTGGTGCTGACCACCGGCCACGGCGTCAACGTATTCACGTTGGACCGCGAAGTCGGCAGCTTCCGGCTGACGCGCGCCAACGCGACGATTCCGGAAGACACCTCGGAGTTCGCGATCAACATGTCCAACCAGCGCTTCTGGGAAGCGCCGATGCAGCGCTACGTCGCGGATCTTCTGGCCGGCAAGACCGGCCCGCGCGGGCGCGACTTCAACATGCGCTGGGTCGCGTCGATGGTCGCGGACGTCCACCGCATCCTGACGCGCGGCGGCATCTTCATCTATCCGCTGGACGAGAAGGTGAAATCGAAAGGCGGCAAGTTGCGACTGATGTACGAAGCCAATCCGATGAGCTTCATCGTCGAGCAGGCCGGCGGTGCAGCGACGACGGGGCGCGAGCGCATCCTCGATGTGCGACCGGCGCGATTGCACCAGCGCGTGCCGGTGTTCCTGGGTTCGAAGCACGAAGTCGAGGCGGCGACGCGGTATCACCTCGACGCGTAGGCAGTAGCGGAGCGACAAATTCGTCTGGAACGAATTTGGACCGCCGCAGGCGGGCCCCGAGCATAAGCGAGGGGTGAGCATCAGGGACGATGCGAACAATCCCGCCTCCGGTTTGGCGGGACGCGCCGCTGCGCGGCTTCTCCCGCCCTACACGCGTCCGACCACCGGGATCAGCGCGCCCGTGATCGCCGAAGCCTGGTCCGACAGCAGGAACACGATCACGTCGGCGAGTTGCGCGGGCTTCACCCACTTGTCGAAATCCGCCTTGGGCATGTCCTTGCGGTTGGGTGGCGTGTCGATGATCGACGGCAGCACCGCGTTCACCGTGATGCCACGCGGCTTCAATTCTTCGGCGAGCGATTCGGTGAAACGCATCACGCCGGATTTCGACGCCGTGTAGGCGCCGACCCCGGCGCCGGCTTTCAATGCCGACGCCGCACCGATGTTCACGATGCGTCCGCCATCCGGCAGGTGCGAAAGCGCGGCCTTGCTGGCCGCGACCGCGGTGCGCAGGTTGATGCGATACAAAAGGTCGAAGGTCTCGGGGCTGCCATCGGCCAGCGTTTCGAAGCGGAACGTGCCTGCGATGTTGACCAGCGCATCGAGTCCGCCCAGCGCCTTGGCCGCGGCATCGATCGCCGCTTTCGCCTGCGCGGTATCGGCAAGATCCACGCCACCGAACGCTTGCGCGCCATGCGTGTCGGCCGGTGCCTCGACGCGGTCGATGGCCGCGACCTTCGGGCCCGCCGCCAGGGCGGCCTGCACCACCGCCGAACCCAGTGAACCGAAGGCGCCGGTGACTGCGATACGCTTGCCTGTCAGTGACATGCCGTTCTCCTGCGCGCGGGGCAAAGCCCAAGCATATCGCCTGCCGCCCGGCCAAGCCTAATCGGTGCCACGCCGTGGCCACCGGTTCGGAGTACGCTTGCGCCGCCAGCGCGGAGTGCCCCATGGCCAGTATCCCCGAAGACGCGTTCCCCACGCCGCCGGTCGACGCGCCGCGGATGGCGAAACGACTGATCTACCGGCATACGCTGCCGCTGCGGATCATGCACTGGATCAACGCAATTTGTTTGTTGATCCTGCTCGGCAGTGGCCTGCAGATTTTCAACGCGCATCCAGCGCTGTACTGGGGCCAGCGTTCGACCTTCGGACATCCGTGGTTGAGCCTTGGTGCAACACAGACCCGCGATGGAAAGCTGCACGGTGTCACCGCGATCGGGTCGCACCACTTCGACACCACCGGTTGGTTCGGCGTATCCCGGGTGGACGGGCAACCGGCGGTGCGTGGCTTCCCGGCCTGGGCGACGATCCCCGGCCCGCAATGGCTGGCGATGGGCCGTGCCTGGCACTTCTTCTTTGCGTGGATCTTCGTGATCAACGGCGTGTGCTTCTTCCTGTACGCACTCTGGACGAGGCACCTGACGCGCGACCTCGTTCCGAACCGACGCGACTGGCGTGGCATCGGCCGCTCGATCATTGATCACGCGCTGCTGCGGCATCCGCACGGCGAGGAATCCGCGCGCTACAACGTGCTGCAACGCATCGCGTACCTCGTGGTGATTTTCGTTTTCGGCGGCGGCGTGGTGTTGATGGGACTCGCGATGTCGCCGCGCCTGGATTCGGTGCTGGGCTGGCTGGTGGATCTGGTCGGCGGCCGGCAATCCGCGCGCAGCATCCACTTCCTGTTCGCGATGGGTTTCATCATCTTCTTCCTGATCCACATCTTCGAGGTGATCGTGACCGGCGTCGGCAACAACCTGCGTTCGATCATTACCGGTCGCTACTCGATCGAAACGGAAACGAGCAATGAAACTCATCAATAAGCGCCGCCGCTTCCTGCGCGACGCGCTGGCGTTGACGGGCGCGGTGGCGGTGGGCGGTTGCGACAAACTCTCCGAGACCGGTTGGGCACCGAAAGTGCTGGGCAGCGCGACCGCGTTGAGCCATGCCGCGCAACGC
>DATEKI010000185.1:0-2777 GCA_035277545.1 Rhodanobacteraceae bacterium
GAATGCCGACAACACCCGCGCGTTCGGCTCGACCCGCGACCTGCGTGTCGAAGGCGTGCCGTTCTTCGTCAACGCCCCGTTTCCCGGCCTCGGCGAGGAGTCCGTTGCGCCGGCGCCGCTGGTGATCGGTCCGCATGCGCGTGAGCGTGCCGCGATCGCCGCCGGGCGATACGGCAGCCAGCCAGCGTTGCTCGCGCCTGGTGACTGTGGCGCTGTCCGTCGTCGTGGCGTGGGGATCGCCGGTTCGCGGGAAGGCGACCGACGCACAGGCGATCATCGCCAACGCGACAATGGCCGTGAACGACAACCTGGCGTTCACGACGGCGCCCGTTCACCGAGCGCGCGCCAGCCATCCGCCCCGAGCACCTGCAAGCCGCGGAAGCGCGCCTTGTAGCCCATCTTCGGATGGCCTTCGATCCAGTAACCGAGGTAAAGGTGCGGCAACCCGCGCATGCGCGTCAGTTCGATCTGGCGCAGGATGGCGTAGGTGCCGAGCCCGCGCCGCGGCAGCTCGGGTTCGAAGAAGGTGTACACCGCCGACAGCCCGGTTTCACAGACATCGGTCACCGCCACCGCGACAAGCCTTCCGTCGAGGCGGAATTCGAGGAACACCGTCGGGCTCCACGGCGACGCGAGGAAGTGCGAAAAGTCTTCGTCGCTGGCGTCGTCCATGCCGCCGCCGGGATGGCGTGCACGCAGGTAGCGCGCGTAGAGGTCATGCCGCTCGTCGGTCAGGCCGGGCTCGCATTCGGAAAGTTCGAGATCCGCGTTGGCGGCGCCGCAGCGGCGCAGGCTGCGATCGGGCGCGAACGCGGCGATGTCGATGCGGCAGGGCTCGCAGGCGTGGCAGCGCGGGCAGTGCGGGTGGTAGACGTGGCCGCCGGCACGGCGAAAACCGCGCGCCAATGAAAGCGCGTAAAGCTTGGGCAGGTTCGGTGCGGCCGGGTCCAGTACCAGGTTCTGCGCGGTGCGTGCCGGGAAGTAGCCGCAGGCGTGCGGCAGGGTCTGGAACAGGCGGACGCGTTCGCTGCGCAGGGTCATCGCGGGATCACCACACGGAAGTCATCACCAGACGGAAATCAGTTTGGCTCCGTAAATCGCGACGGCAATGGCCACGGCCACGAGCACCGCGGTGCGCACCCGCGCGGCGATGCCGGCGGGGCTGCGGCCGCCATTCTTCTGGAAGCGGTAGGCGGCCAGTTCCTCCGCGTAACGCGTCACCGGCTCGATGCCGATCTCGCGCATCAACTGGCGCGCGCGGGTGTGGTCGCCGGCATGTTTCACCCACACCGCAGGCCAGTCGTCGCTGTGACCGGGCCGCGCGTAGGAAAACTGCTTGTAGCTCTTGCTGTCGTAGGCACGCCGGTTGGTCACCTTGGTGGCGATGCCGTGTTCGGCCATCACCGCGACCAGGCGCTCGACGTTTTCGATCCGGGGGGAGGAATAGATGCGGCGCATGACGGAAGTTTACGACAGCTGCTGAGGGTTGCAACGCAAGGTTTCGTTAGGATTTCCTGAAGGAGCCGCGGCCGTTCGGCGCAAGCGCGGGGGCGGGGATCGCGGAAGCGGTCAGTCCTTGCGCAACCGCAGCAAACCTTCCTGCGCGCTCGATGCAACCAGCTTGCCGGACAGGTCGAACATCTGCCCGCGCACCAGTCCGCGCGCGCCCTGTGCGGTCGGGCTTTCGCAGGAATACAACAGCCAGTCGTCCACCCGGAACGGACGATGGAACCACAAGGCGTGGTCGAGGCTGGCCATCTGCAGGTTGGGGGTCAGGTAGGAAACGCCATGCGGCAGCAGCGCCGTGCCGATCAGATGGTAGTCGGACGCGTACGCCAGCAGCGCGCGATGCAGCGCGGGCGTGGCGTCGATCTTTTGCGCGAGGCGGAACCAGATGTGCTGGTAAGGCGGGCGCTTGGCCGGGTGCAGTTCGTCGCGCGGCCACACGAAGCGATATTCGAACGGACCGTCGGTGGACAGCCAACGCTGCAGCTTGGGCGGCAACCTGGCGAGTTCGGCCTGCGGCAGCGATCTGGCCGGCTCGAGGTCGTCGGGCTTCGGCACCTCGGGCATGCCGGCTTGATGCTCGAAACCGTCCTCGTCCACCTGGAACGACACCGCGCAATTGAGGATCGGCTGGCCGTGCTGGATCGCTTCCACGCGCCGCACCGAGAAGCTGTGTCCGTCGCGCGCGCGATTGACGCGATAGACGATCGGCGCCTCGACGTCGCCCGCGCGCAGGAAGTACGCGTGCAGCGAGTGCGCAGGGCGCGCGGCATCGACCGTCTGCTGCGCGGCGGACAAGGCCTGCCCGAGCACCTGGCCTCCGAAAACGTACCTGGTGCCGATGTCCCGGCTCTGCCCGCGGAACAGGTTGTCCTCGAGGCGTTCCAGTTTCAGCAGTTCGACCAGTTCGGCGACGTGCGGTTGGGTCATGGCGGGCGTGGTGCGTGCAAAAAGACGCGGAATTATAGCGGTGTCGCCAAGTGTTCCGGTCTGCGGAGGCCGCACGCGTCGATCACCCGTGGCCACGGGAACATCGGACCAGGATCAAGTTTGCGCTGCACCTGCAACGATGGATTGTCGCTGGCGGCGACCGTGCCAGTGTCGAGGTCTTCGTGGCCAGCGATGGATCGAAGGTTGGGCAGCGCGCCGCGCAAGTGCGCCAGCAACGCCAGCAATGCATCGACCTGCACCGCGGGATAGGGTTCGCGCATCGTCTGGTTGCGCGAATCGAGCCAGTCCGGCCAGCGCCCGATGTTGACCAGTTCGATGCC
>DATEKI010000186.1:0-8774 GCA_035277545.1 Rhodanobacteraceae bacterium
CCGGCATGCCTGCGCGTGGCAGCATCGCCGCGGCATCCGGCACGTCCGACCCGCGGCCTTGCCAGGCGCGCAACCCATCCTTGCGCACCACGCAGCAACTTGCCATCAAGTCGTGCAGCGCCTGTTTGCGTTCGGTCCAGCCCGCCAGCAGGTAACCGATATCGAGGATGAACCCGGACAGGAACTTGCCGAAGAAGCGTCCGCTGGCGCGCGCAAAGCCGATCCTGCGCCCATATTCGTCGGTGACGCGCAGACCCAGCGCCAGCTTGCCGGGTGTGGCCTGCCACGCCGAACCTTCGCACAGCGCGTAATACAACCATGGCACCAGAACCCACACCGACCACAGCGCAGGCAACACGCGTAACGGAACGAGGCCGCCCGGCCGCATGACCAGCGGCACCGCGGACGTGTCAACCACGATCAGGTAAAGCACCACGAAAACCGGCGAGAGAATCAGGCCATCGATGAACCACGCAACGGCGCGCCGCCAGAAGCCGGCGTACATGTCGCGGTCCTGGTAGTTGGTTGGCAGCGATTGCAAGGGTGCCGTCATGGAGCGGGATTCGCCGGATTCACGCGCCGATGGTCGCAGAACCGCAAACGGCCTGCACGCCGCGCAACGCTACACGCCTTCGTGCGGCCAGATCGCGACGCGCGGCTCGCCATCCGTGCCGATGTGGCCGCGGAACATGCCGTCGGTATTGAACGGCATCGCGAACGTGCCGTCCGCGCCCAGCACGATCGCGCCGCCGCTGCCACCGAGCGCCGGGATTTCCTCGTTGACCACCGCTTCGGCTGCCTGTTCCACGGTTTGCCGCATCGCGGCCACGCGCATGCACACCGCATGCGCGGCCGCGGTGCGAATGTAGAACTCGCCCCAGCCGGTGCCGCTCATGGCGCAGGCGGCGTTCGCGTAAGTGCCCGCGCCGATCACCGGTGCATCGCCGATGCGGCCCCAGCGCTTGTCGGTCATGCCGCCCGTTGAAGTGGCGGCGGCCAGCCGGCCTTGTGCATCCAGCGCAACCGCACCCACCGTGCCGAAATGATCGACGTGTTCGTTGCGGCTTGCCTGGCGCTGCGCGGCCTGCAATTCGCGCCAGCGCCGGTCGGTGCGGAAGTAATCCGGATCGACCAGCGCGATGCCTTGTCCGCGCGCGAAGATTTCCGCGCCCTCTCCCGCCAGCATCACGTGCGGCGAATGCTCCTTCACCGCGCGTGCCAGCAACACCGGGTTGCGCACGCGCCGGACGCCCGCGATGGCGCCCGCGCGCAGCGTCGCGCCATCCATGACCGCGGCATCGAGCTCGTTGATGCCGTCATGCGTGAACACCGCCCCGTGACCGGCATTGAAATACGGCGCGTCCTCCAGCACCACGACCGCCGCGGCCGCCGCATCGAGCGCCGAACCGCCCGCCGCAAGCAATGCATGGCCGCGACGCAACGCCTCGGCCAGCGCGGCGCGCACGCCGCGTTCGGTCGCCGCATCCATGTCGCGGCGAATCACCCCGGCGCCACCATGGACAAGCAGCGTGGGTTGAGCGGTGGCGGGATTCATGTGCGGGCTCCGGCGGTAACGATCCAGCGCCGCAGTTTCGCATGGCCCGCTCCTCGAAGGCCGGCGGACTCTTCACGACCCGGAGCGGAAGCTCATTGGCCCGGCTAACGTCCAACAAGCGGACGTTCCATGTGCAGTCATGTTCGCGCTTCGTACCACCCGCGAGAGCGATTGACGATTCGCACCACCGACAACATGACCGGCACCTCGATCAATACGCCCACCACGGTGGCCAACGCTGCGCCCGAGCGCACGCCGAACAACCCCACCGCAGTCGCCACTGCCAGTTCAAAGAAGTTGCTTGCCCCGATCAATGCGGAAGGGCCGGCGACGCAGTACGGCACACCCAGCTTGCGGTTGAGCCAGTAGGCCAACCCTGAGTTGAAATACACCTGGATCAGGATTGGCACCGCGAGCATGCCGATCACCGCGGGCTGGGCCACGATCTGGTTGCCCTGGAAACCGAACAACAGCACCAGTGTCGCGAGCAACGCCGCCAGCGATACCGGCCCCCACTGGTTCAGCACGCGCCGCAATCGGCGCATTCCGCCTTGCGCGAGCAACCGCCTCCGCAACAGCAGGCTCGCGATCACCGGTATCACGATGTAGAGCAGCACCGAAAGGAGCAGCGTGTCCCACGGCACACTGATCGAGGAAATGCCGAGCAGCAGCGCCACAATGGGTGCAAAGGCGAACACCATGATGGCGTCGTTCAGCGCCACCTGGCTCAAGGTGAAGTGCGGCTCGCCGTTGCAGAGGTTGCTCCACACGAACACCATCGCCGTGCAGGGCGCCGCCGCCAGCAGGATCAACCCGGCGATATAGGAATCCAGCTGAGCCGCCGGCAGATACGCGGCAAACACGTGGCGGATGAAGATCCAGCCCAGCAATGCCATCGAGAACGGCTTCACCGCCCAATTGACGAAGAGCGTGACGCCGATTCCCTTCCAGTGTTGGCGCACGCCTGCCAGTGCATGGAAGTCGATCTTGAGCAGCATCGGCACGATCATCAGCCAGATCAACACGGCGACCGGCAAATTGACCTGCGCGACTTCCATTCTGCCCAATCCCGCGAAGACGTTGGGGAACAGATGGCCGAGCAACGTGCCCGCGGCGATGCACAACAACACCCAGATGGTCAGGTAGCGCGCGAAGAGCCCGATGGTGGCGCCGCCTGAAACAGTGACAACGGGCGATTCCACAAGCGGTGCATTCATGCGTGGGGCTCCGCGCCGACCCGTCCGATTTCCTGCAACGCACGGCGGGCTTCCGGACCGACAAGCCGGTCGGCCGGAAGCGCCTTCATCGCCTCGATGCGCTCGCGCAGGAGCTCCCACGCATCGCGGTAGGCGGCGCGCCGGATCGATTCATTCCCGACGACAGACGCAGGATCGGGTACGCCCCAGTGCGCCGTGACGGGCGCGCCGGGCCATGCCGGACATGCTTCGCCCGCAGCGTTGTCACACACCGTAATCACGAAATCCATGGCAGGCGCGCTTTCCCTGGTGAATTCATCCCATGATTTGCTGCGCAGGCGTTCGGCGAAATAGCCGATGCTGGTCGCAAAGTCGGCGGCCAACGGTTGCACCCGCCCCGCGGGATGGCTGCCTGCGCTGAACGCCTCGAAGCGGCCATGGCCGGGCACGTTCAACAACGTTTCGGCCATGATGCTGCGCGCCGAGTTTCCTGTGCACAGGAACAACACGCGGTACGGAACCATGTTCGTCATGCGTTCTCGTCACGCAGCTTGGGTTTTCGACCCGCAACAGGAGGATTGCGGTCCACAGCACGCCTTGTTTTCGGCGGATTCCGCGTGCGTCGCAGGTGCCGAATAGGTCGTGGCTGCGCCATGCGTGCTGAAAGTCTCCCAGCGCACGCCTTGCGGGTCTTCCGCCCAGTACTTGTCGGAATGTGCATAGCAACAGGTGGTGCCTTGTTCGGCCAGGGCGACCGCATCGGCCGCGATCAGCCGTTCGCCGATGGCTTCCAGTTCCGCCCCGTCCTCCGCCTGCATGCCGAGATGATCGATACCTGCGGCACGATCACGCTGCGAAATCGCAAAGTTGACCCGTGGATCTTCCAGCATCCATTTGGCGTAATCGGGTTTGCGCACGGTGGGCGCAATGCCGAACAAGGTGGAATAGAAGCGGATGCTGCCATCCAGGTCTTTGACGTTGACGTGTACGTGGAAACGTTTCATCGCGATGGACTCCGTTTGGGTTGGGGTGCGCATGCGGGGGCGCAGGAAGAGGTGTCGCCGCCGCAACAGTTCTCGGTCAGGAAGCCGAGCAGTGCGTTCATGCGTGCGTAATCCGCGCGGCAGCGGATCGAGCGGCCTTCGCGCACGTCGTGGACGAGGCCGGCGTGCCGAAGCACGTTCAGATGGCTGGTGAGGGTGGGCGCCGGCAGTTTGAGGCGATCGCTTACCTCACCCACCGCCAACCCATCAGGACCGGCCTGGACCAGCAAGCGATACGCCGCCAGCCGGGTGTCGTGCGCCAGGGCTTTCAACGCCTCTACAGCTACTTTCTGTTTCATAGTTTGGAAACTATAAAACTATTTTCAGGCATGTCAAGCAGTGATTGAGGTCAGCGCGTGGAACAAATTGCCGCCCCATGGCCTCGATCCGAAGCCATCAGGGATGACGGCGCCAGCCGACGCGAAAGCGGACCTTGCGGCAAGCTCGCCGTACTCGCTTCAGATTCATGAAGGTTGCCAGAGAGCCTGCTCGAATGACCGCTGTCGAGGGTGTTCGTTCGGGAAAGCGATGCGTCTGCAACGGGCCGAAGCCGACCTTCGGAAACACAAGCTCAGGCGCGGCTTTCGGTACCGGACACGTTCTCTTGCTTCGCCGGCCCGGGCAACGCGGCATCGGGCGGTTGCGCGGCGGGGAAATGCACCGTCGCGGTGGTGCCCTTGCCCAGCACGCTTTCCAGCGTGACCTGCCAGTGGTAGCGGTCGGCGATGCGGCGCACGATCGCGAGGCCGATGCCGTGCCCGCTGCGACCGGTGCGGCTGCCGCGGTAGAACGGCTGGAAGGCGCGCTCGAGGTCTTCCTCGCTCATGCCACTGCCGGTGTCGGTGACGCGCACGTCATTGGCTTCGACCTCGACGGTTACGCTGCCCTGCTCGGTGTACAGGCAGGCGTTGCGGATGAGGTTGCCGATCATCACCGCGAATACGCGCGGCGGCGCGTGCAACGCGAAGCGCCCGTGCTCGACCACCTCCAGTTGCACCGGTTTGCCCGCGAGCAGCTCGCGGTAACGCGCGACTTCGGCGCCCACCACGTCGTTGGCGAGGAAGTCCTCGTCGCGCAGGCCGGAATCGGATTCGCGCGCGAGCACCAGGAAGGTTTCGATCAGCGCCTCCATCTCGCGCACGGAGCGCCTGATCCGCGCCAACGAACGCTGCGCGAACGGGCTCATGTCCTCGTCGGCGAGCACGTCCACCGCGACCTTCATCACCGTCAACGGCGTGCGCAGTTCGTGGCTGGCGTCGCGGGTGAAATTGCGTTCGCGCTCGACGAATGCATCCAGGCGGTTGGCGAAGTTGTAGAGCGCGGCGACCAGCACTTCCACGTCGCTGTCGCTGGCGGCGGGCAGCCGATCTGGCGAGAGCGACGCGGGATCGGGATGGTCCGGGTTCCAGCGCCGCACCACCTTGGCCAGTTCGATCACCGGCGACAGCGCCTTGCGCGACGCGCGGTAAGTCAGCCAGGTCGCGAGGTAGATGATCAGCACCACCAGCACGACCGGAATCAGTCCGAACAGCATCACCACGCTGTTGGGCCGGTCATTGTTGAACAGCAGGAACAGCCGGCCGCGCGGCGTATCCGACACCAGCACGGTGCCCTCGGTGCCATCGGGCTGGGCAACCTGGTGGTAACCGGGTGGCAGGTTCGCGAGCTTGGCCGGAACCGCGCCGCCGGGCGCACCGGGCGCGCGCAGGTATCCGCGCAGCAACCAGGTATCCGGCAACGGCGTTTGCGGGTTGCGCACCAGCTGTTGCGCGTAATAGATGTTTTCGCGATCGAGTTCCTGGCGCGCGATCGCCGTGCGGCTGGAGTTGGCGGCTGCGTACACGCCCAGCGCGGTGACCACGCTGATCGCCGCCACCCACAGCGAAAACATCACCCAGAAGCGGTGGCCGATGCTTGTGTAACGGGCCATGGGAAAAGCTTACCCGCGATATCCGGTGCGTGCCGGATTGTGGGCGCCGCGACGGATGCCGCGCAAGCCGCGGCCGTCAGTGGCCCGAGGCCAGGGCGCTCGCTTGCGCTTCGGCATCGAGGTCGGCGACCCGGTAGCCCGCGCTGTGGATGGTGTGGACGAGCGGTTTCGCGTACGGCTTGTCCACCACGCGGCGCAGGTTGTACAGGTGCGACCGCAGCGTGTCGGAATCGGGCAGCGTGTCGCCCCAGATTTCGCGTTCGATGTCGTGGCGCGAGACCACGCGCGGCGATTCGCGCATCAGGATGGCCAGCAGTTTCAGGCCGATCGGGGAAACCTGCATTTCCTCGCCGTCGCGCGTGATGCGCAGCGTCGCGGTATCCAGCACCAGCCCGCCGACCTGGTAAACCTCGCTGGAAACCTGCCGCCTCTCGCGCCGGATCAGCGCGCGGATGCGCGCTTCCAGTTCGCGTGGTTCGAACGGCTTGACCAGGTAATCGTCGGCGCCCGCGTCGAGACCGACCAGTTTGTCTTCCAGCGTGTCGCGCGCGGTCAGCATCAACACCGGCGTGGATTTCTTGGCTTCGCCGCGCAGCTTGCGGCAGACGTCCAGGCCATCCATGCCGGGCAGCATCAGGTCCAGCACGATCACGTCGTAGCTGTTGGTGACGGCCAAGTGCAGGCCGCTGACGCCATCGCCGGCGAAATCGACGGTGTAGCCACGCCGTTCGAGGAATTCGCCGACCATCTCGGCGATGCCGCTGTTGTCCTCGACCAGCAGGACCAGCCCCGTCTGTTTTTCGTGTTCGGACTCCGTCATGTTCAGCCTCGCCCCCCATGATCCCTGCCACCGTGGCACCGGTCGTCAATGTGCCGCCGAACGGGTGAGCATTGCGTGAAAACCGCATGGCGCAACTGCGCCGAAGGTGTCAACCGATCCGGTGCTGCCGCGTTGTCATGGGAAGGCGGGGCAACGACCGCCTGGCATCACGAGTGACGAATGCGGCGGACAGACCTCCCTTCCTGTCCGCCGCATTTTCTGGTGCACCGGCTGCGGGTTCGCCCGTGGCCGGCAATCCCGAAAACCGTTCGCACCGAGCGTAGCGCCGAAGGCGCGAAGTCGAAGTGTGGACGGATTTCGAGGGCCTCAATCGTCGCCGCGCGGCACGCTGACCTTGCCCTTGACGTTCCGGTGGCTGACATCGCCGCTGCCGACCGTGCCGACGGTGAAGTCCCCGCCCACGCCATCCGCGCCGAAGTCGCCCGAACCGACGCTGCCCGCGTGCACGTTGCCGCCCGCCTTCGAGATCTTCACGTCGCCCGAGGCCACCGCGCCCACCGACACGTTGCCGGTGACGTTGCTGACAATGAGGTCGCCCGAGCCCACGCTTTTCGCGTCGAGGCTGCCGCCGACGCCGGTGATCCGGGCACTGCCGGACGCGATCGAGCCCAACGATACCGCACCCTTGACACTGCCCAATACCAGGTCGCCGGATCCGACCCCGCCGGCGTGCGCATTGCCGCGCACGCCATCCACGCTGGCATCGCCGGAACCGAGGCTGGACAGGTTGAAGGTGCCGACATCGTTGGCCACCGCGTCACCGGAACCGACGCTCAAAGCCAGTTCACCCGCCACGCCATTCACCTTGAGGTCGCCGGAACCGAGTGAAGCATCCAGCGCGGCGACGTTGTTGACCCTGGCGTCGCCCGAGCCTTCCTGCAGCTTGAGCGCCAGCGATTGTGGCACGCGCACGTCGAGTTTCAGGTAGGCGTAGGAACCACCGAACAGCGACATCAGCATGGTGTGGTCGCCGTCGCGCGCGATGAGGCTGGCGGTGTCGCCGCTGCGCGAGGCTTCGACCTTCACGTCCTGCAACCATTTCTGGTTCGATGCGCAGGCCGTGCCGCGCACCACCACGTTGGTCAAACCGGGCTCACCGTGGATCACCAGGTCGTCGGGACCGATCTGCACCGCCAGCAGTTTCAGGCCCGCGGCATTGATCTCGGCTTTGCGCGGTGCGCTGTAGCGGCATTGTTCGGCGCCCATGGCCGTGAACGACAACGCCAGCAACGATGCGCCCGCGAGCAACAGTATGGGTTTGTGCATGACGATTCTCCGTGGCACCGCAGCGCGGTGGACGGCCGCAGCATAACCACGCCCGGCGCGCCGGCCATGTGCCCAAAGTCGGCATGACTTGCGGCCTACCTGCTTTCCAAAACCAGCGCATCAGCACCCTTCGTCATTCCCGAGAAAGCGGGACTGCGTTTGCAGGATTGCAAACGCGAACGCCGCAGGCGGCCCGCAGGGCGAGCGCCAAGGATGGCGCGAGTAAACCAGTGTCTTTCAAAGCACAAGCAAAGTCATCGGGTCCCGGATCGCGACGCAGCCTGGCCCGGAAGGGCTGTCGATCCGGGGTCGCGTCCGGGATGACGATCAAAAAAGCCTCAGCGTTCCTCGGACTTCGCCCGATCCCATAACGCGTCCTGCTCGGCCAGCGACTTGCCGGCCAGGGTTTCGCCCGCATCGGCTGCCAACACTTCCATCCGCCGGAAACGCCGCTCGAACTTGGCGTTGGCGTGGCGCAGCGCGGCGGAGAAATCCACGCCGGCGTGGCGCGCGAGATTCACCAGCACGAACGCGACGTCGCCGACCTCGTCCAGCAGGCGGTCGTGGCCCGCGCCCGCCGCGAATTCCGCGCGCACCTCAGCGATTTCCTCGTGCAGCTTGTCCAGCACGGGCTCCGGACCGGGCCAATCGAAACCCACCGTCGCGGCCTTGTCGCACAGTTTCAAGGCGCGCTGCCATTCCGGCAGGCCGCGCGCGATGCCGGCCAGCGCGCTGGTGTCGCCGTCACCCCTGGCCGCGCGTTCGGCGCGCTTGATTTCATCCCACGCGCGCGATTGTTCTCCTGCATCGGCGTAATGCGCGTCGGCGAACACATGCGGATGGCGGCGCACCAATTTGGCGCTGATCGCGTCCACCACGTCGTCGAACGCGAACAGGTGCTGCTCTTCCGCCATGCGCGCGTGGAACACCACTTGCAACAACA
>DATEKI010000187.1:0-2175 GCA_035277545.1 Rhodanobacteraceae bacterium
CCTGCAAATGCTTGTACGCCGCGCGCGGCTGGTTGAAGCCGAACGCCGCCGCGATTTCGGCCAGCGTCGGCGGCAGGCCCTCGCCGATCGCCGCGGCGATGAACTCCAGGATTGCGCGTTGGCGGTCGGTGAGCGGGGTCACAGGTACAAGTATAGGTACCTTGCCCGCGATGCACCAGTACCGCCACATCCGGCTTCCCGGCCGCCCCGCTTCAGGGCGAGGACGATTTGGGTACACTCGCCGTTCCGCCACGTCACGGGCAGGGCCTGCTCATGCCCGCCAAGCCGCAGACGGCGAAGCCGCCTGAAAAGCTGCATTTCATCCGGCCTGCCGCGTTCGGGCAGCACGCTGCTTTCCGCGCTCCTTAAGCAGAACCCGCGTTTCCACGCCGGCATGACCAGCCCGCTGGCGACATGGTCAGTTCGCTGGTCGCCGAGATGAGCGGCAAGAACGACTTCTCGGTGGTGATCAGCGACGAACAGCGTGCGGCGATCCTGTGCGGCGTTTTCCAGAACTTCTACGGCGGTTTCCTGGGCACCGAAATGGTGTTCGACACCGGCCGCGTGTGGTGCAGCAAGCTGCCGATGCTGGCGCAACTGTTCCCGAACTCGAAGGTGATCGCCTGCGTGCGCGAAATGCCGTGGGTGCTGGACAGCGTGGAGCGTCTGGTGCGCAAGCAGCCGCTCAACGCCAACAAGATCTTCCACTTCAACCCGAACGGCACGGTGTACTCGCGCGCCGAGGCGTTGATCGACGTGAACGGCATGGTGGGTTTTTCGTTCCAGGCCACCAAGGATGCCTTCTACGGCCAGTACGCGCCGGGGCGCCTGCTGCTGCTGAGTTACGAAGGACTCACCGGTGATCCGAAGACCGCAATGCAGGCGGTCTACAAGTTCATAGGCGAACCGTGGTTCGAACACGATTTCGAACACATCGACTACAAGGCCGACGAGTTCGATGCGCGGCTCGGCCTGCCCGGCCTGCACACCGTGAAGTCGAAGGTGTCGGCGCCCAAGCGTGAATCGGTGCTGCCGCCGGACCTGTTCAACCGCTTCGTCAAGGATTCGTTCTGGCTGGATCCGAAGAGCAATATCCGCAAGGTGCCTATCGTCTGACAACGCCGCTGAAGAACCGTCGCGAGCGAAGGCGGATTGCGTGACGCCGGAGCGCAGCAAGCGGAGCGTACACGTCAGTACGTGAGCATTGCGAGCACCGCCGACGCGCAAGCTGCCGAGCGCAGCAGGTTATTCAGTGGCGTTCGCCGAACGCCACAAGGACACCGCCGCCAGCAACACCAAGATCGCGGCGGCAAGCAGCATGGCGTTGAATCCGTGCGGCAGGTGCGCGACCGCGCTCACCAGCAACGGCCCCGCGATCTGCCCGATCGCGAACGAGGCGGTCATCACCGCGATGAACGGCGTGGCCTCGGCGCCGGCCGCGCGCCGCGCCTCGCGCAAGCCCTGCATCGTCACCACCATGTAGGTGCCGCCGACCAGCAGCGCCGCGATCAGGATCGCCGCCAGGCCCGGCCACAACGCGGGCAACGCGGAACCCAGCGCCATCAGCAGGTAGCAGACCGCCCACAGCTTGCGGTCGTTGACGTGCGCCAGCCAGCGCGCGGCGATGACCGTGGACAGCGCCGATGCCGCGCCGAACACCGGCCATGCAAGGCCGAATACCAGCGGGTCGGTGATGTAGCGGTGCGCCATTTCGGGAAGGTACGTCGCCGGAATGATGTAGCCGATCCCCAATGCGCCGTAGCACCACAGCAGGCGGCGCTTGTCGGCGTTCCAGTGGATGCGCGTGGAAGGGATGTCATGCCCGCGTGCCGCGGGATCGCGGCCGCGGAACGCGCGCCACAACGCCAGCGCCACCAGCAGCGACAGCACGCCGAACAGCTGCCAGGTGCGATCGGAATGCCACTGCGCCTGCATGGCGCCCATCACGAGCAGCCCGGCCGCGGCGACGCCGATGCCGACACCCGCGTACAGCGTGCCGCCGGCGCCGCCGCGACCAAGCTCCTGCAAACGCGTCAATGCCCACGCGGACACGTGCACCAGCACCCAGGCGCTGGCCACACCCGCAAGCAGTCGCAGGATCAATTGCAGCCAGAACACATGCGCAATGCCCATCGCGAACGTCACCGCCGCGATCAGCAGCAGGCCGCCGCGCAC
>DATEKI010000188.1:0-6134 GCA_035277545.1 Rhodanobacteraceae bacterium
CCAGGCGCTGCGCAAGCTCACCGGCAACATCAAGCGTTCCAACACGCTGGTGATCTTCATCAACCAGATCCGCATGAAGATCGGCGTGATGTTCGGCAACCCGGAAACCACCACCGGCGGCAACGCGCTGAAGTTCTACGCGTCGGTACGCCTGGATATCCGCCGCATCGGCGCGGTCAAGAAGGGCGAGGAAGTGATCGGCTCGCAAACCCGCGTGAAGGTCGTGAAGAACAAGGTGGCGCCGCCGTTCCGTCAGACCGAGTTCGAAATCCTGTACGGCGAGGGCACTTCCTACGAGGGCGAACTGATCGAACTGGGCGTCGCCAACAACCTGGTCGAGAAGTCCGGCGCCTGGTACAGCTACGGCGGCGAGCGGATCGGGCAGGGCAAGGAAAATGCGCGCCAGTGGTTCAAGGACAATCCGGCCGCTGCCAAGGAACTCGACACCGCCTTGCGCGCCAAGCTGCTGGATGCCGCGCGCACGGGTGGCGGCGTCGCCGCGACCGAAGATGCCGAGGAAGTCGAGGCTTGAGTGGCCGAATTGCCCGGGTGGAGCGAAGCGAAATCCGGGATGATGGTGACAGGGGATCGGCTCTGGTGACCATGGCTGCGCATGCGGCAACGTGATGAAGCGCAAGCGGAACACGCGTGGTGACGGGCCGGGGTGCAGCGCCTACGACCGCGCGCTCGGCATGCTTGCTCGCCGCGAATACTCGCAGCGCGAGTTGCGCGCGCGGCTGGAACATGCCGGTTGCGACGAGGAAGAATCCGAGGCTGCGCTGCGCGCGCTGCAGAAGCAGCAATACCAGGACGACGGCCGTTTCGGTGAAATGATCGTGCGCGCGCGGGTCGGGCAGGGCTACGGTCCCGCGCGCATCCAGGCCGAACTGCGCTCGCACGGGCTGGCCGATGCCGCGATCCGCGCGCTGCTCGATGAGGCGGATACCGATTGGGAAGCGCTGGCACGGGCGCAATTGCGCAAGAAGTACGGCGGCAAGGCTGCCGCCGACCATGGCGAGCGCGGCAAGCGCGCGGCGTTCCTCTTGCGTCGCGGTTTTGGTGCCGCCACAGTTAGAATCGTCACCCATTCCGAGGTTGGCGATCCCGGCGACTAGCGTTCCGCCATGGTTTTGGCGGGTCGGCCGGCGCGCCGCCTTGACTCGTCATCACCTGAGCTTCCTGACGCAACCGCATGAAAACTGCAGAAATTCGCGCACGGTTCCTCGAGTTCTTCAAGGATCGCGGCCACACCATCGTGCCCTCCGCACCGCTGGTCCCCGTCAACGATCCGACCCTGTTGTTCACCAACTCGGGGATGGTGCAGTTCAAGAACGTCTTCCTCGGCAGCGAGAAGCTGCCGTACGTGCGTGCGGCCGACGTGCAGCGCTGTCTGCGCGCGGGCGGCAAGCACAACGACCTCGATTCGGTCGGCTACACCGCGCGCCACCACACCTTCTTCGAGATGCTCGGCAACTGGTCGTTCGGCGATTACTTCAAGAAGGAGGCGATCGAGTGGGCATGGGAACTGCTGACGAAGACTTTCGGGTTGCCGCCCGAAAAGCTGTGGGTGACGGTTTACCACACCGACGACGAGGCGTACGGCATCTGGAAAAACGTCGTCGGCGTGCCGCCTGAACGCATCGTGCGGATCGGCGACAACAAGGGCGCGCCGTTCGCGTCAGACAACTTCTGGCAGATGGCCGACACGGGACCGTGTGGACCGTGCAGCGAAATCTTCTACGACCATGGTGCCGACGTGGCGGGCGGTCCGCCGGGTTCGCCCGATGAGGACGGCGACCGCTACATCGAAATCTGGAACCTGGTGTTCATGCAGTTCGACCGCGCCGAGGACGGCACGCTGTCGCCGTTGCCGGCGCCGTGCGTGGATACCGGCATGGGTCTTGAACGCCTCGCCGCGGTGTTGCAGGGCGTGCATTCCAACTACGAGATAGACCTGTTCCAGCACCTGATCGCGGCCGCGCAAAAACTCACCGGCTGCAAGGACCACGAGAACAAGTCGCTGCGCGTGATCGCCGACCACATCCGCGCCTGCGCCTTCCTGATCGTGGATGGCGTGCTGCCGTCCAACGAAGGCCGCGGCTACGTGCTGCGCCGGATTATCCGCCGCGCGCTCCGTCATGGCTGGATGCTCGGCGTGCGCGGCGATTTCTTCTGGAAAATGGTCGCGCCGCTGGTTGCCGAAATGGGCGAGGCGTATCCCGAGCTTGCGAAGAGGCAGACGTTCGTCGAGGAAGCCCTGCGTGCGGAAGAACACCGCTTCGGCGAGACGCTGGAACACGGCATGAAAGTGTTTGATGAAGTCGCGTCCAAATCGGACAAGGTGATTCCGGGCGAAGATGCATTCCGTTTGTACGACACCTACGGCTTCCCGGTGGACCTGACCGCCGACATCGCACGCGAACGAAGCATGTCGGTGGACATGGCCGGTTTCGAGCGCGCGATGGAAGCGCAACGCGAACGCGCGCGCGCCGCCAGCAAGTTCGAGAGCAAGGCGCAATTGCCTGCGGAAGTGGCGAGCAAGCTTTCGCCGACGCGATTCCTTGGCTACGAAGCCCTCGGCGCGAAAGACTGCAAGGTATTGGCGATTCTGCGTGACGGCCGCGCGGTCGATGTGTTGCAGCCCGGCGAATCGGCCGCGGTCATCCTGGATCGCACGCCGTTCTATGCGGAGTCGGGCGGCCAAGTGGGCGACACGGGTGCCCTGGAGCTCGCATCGGGTCGCTTCATCGTCAACGACACGCAAAAGTTCGGAGGGCAATTCCATGGACACGTCGGCGAGTGGAAAGGCAGCGAACCGTTGCGCGTCGGCGATGCCGTGTTCGCGCGCGTCGATGCCGCGCGCCGCCAGGCGACGGTGCTGAATCATTCGGCGACGCATCTTTTGCATGCGGCGTTGCGCGAAACGCTGGGTGAGCACGTGACGCAAAAGGGTTCGCTGGTCGCACCCGATCGCCTGCGTTTCGACTTCTCGCATTTCCAGCCGATGAAACCGGACGAATTGCGCCACGTCGAGGACCGCGTCAACGAACAGATCCGTCGCAACGATCCGGCGGAAATCCGCCATATGGCCTACGACGACGCGATCGCGTTCGGCGCGATGGCCTTGTTCGGCGAAAAATACGGCGACGAAGTCCGCGTGCTGCGGATGGGCGATTTCTCGACCGAACTGTGCGGAGGGACGCACGTGTCGCGCACCGGCGACATCGGCCTGTTCAAGATCGTGTCCGAATCCGGTGTTGCGGCCGGCATCAGGCGCATCGAGGCCTTGACCGGCACTGGTGCGATGGCGCACGTGGCCGAGGAGGAGCATCGCCTGGACGAGGTCGCCGGGTTGCTTTCGTCGAACGCGGGCGACGTGGCCGACAAATTGCGCCTGCTGCTGGACAAACAGAAGAAGCTAGAGCGCGAACTGGATGCAATCAAGGCCAGGGCCGCCAGCTCCGCGACCGGCGATTTGGCCGCGCACGCCGTCGATGTCGGTGGCATCAAGCTGGTCGCCGCGCGCGTGGAGGGCATGGATGCCAAGGCGCTGCGCGAGGCGGTCGATACGCTGAAGCAGAAGCTCGGCGATTGCGTCGTGCTGCTCGCTTCGGGCAGTGACGGCAAAGCCGCGCTGGTCGGGGGGGTGCACGGGAACGCGCTGGCAAAAGTGAAAGCGGGTGACATCGTGGCCCATGTTGCCAGGGAGATCGGCGGCAAGGGCGGCGGCCGGCCGGACATGGCCCAAGGCGGAGGAGCGGATTCGCCCGGGCTGGACCATGCCCTGGAAGGGCTGGCCAAATGGCTGGCGCCCATGGTCGCCTGACCGCCCGCCATGCCAATAGTCATGCCGTTTCGACCGCTTCTTGCATTGCGCCTGCGCTGCGCGTTCAGCTATAGTCGCCACGCATCGATCGCCCCTGTACCGGTCTAGTGCGGGTGATGGAGGAACCTGAACACGCGTATTCATTCGGACGTGTTCGCGATCGTCCTGAATTGCCGTGATGTGCGATCCGGAGGGGAACGCACATGCGGGTATCGGGTCTAACCGATCCGAACGAATGGAGTTCCGTCATGTTGATTTTGACCCGCCGCGTAGGGGAAACCCTGATGATCGGCGACCAGGTAACCGTCACGGTATTGGGTGTCAAGGGTAACCAGGTACGCATCGGCATCACCGCACCCAAGGATGTCGCGGTACATCGCGAAGAGATTTACCAGCGCATCCAGCAGGAACACCAAACGGGTTCTGCCGGCTCCGGTTCCGACGAGTCTTCCGGCGACGAGGCGGCCAGGGGCTGACGCCCGCCGTTCCGCGGCTTTACCAAAATCGCTCCCGCATCTATCCTAGCCGACCGGCTTGCCGGATCGGCGTGTGCGTGCCGGATGATTGCCCGATTGAAAAGCCGGAGATGCGCGAGCGGTGAGGAGGAAGCATGGATGCCGACTGGGAGGCGCATCAGGGACGGTTGTTCGAAAGAAATTTGATTTCGGAGAGATGCCCGAGAGGCCGAAGGGGCTCCCCTGCTAAGGGAGTATCGGGTCAAAAGCCTGATCGAGGGTTCGAATCCCTCTCTCTCCGCCATTCCATCGTTGACGTCGATGTCGCGACAACGGATAATTCGCGGCTCGCTTTTATGTTTCAATGCGCCCGTAGCTCAGCTGGTCGAACGCGAGGCGCTCACGACAGTCCGGGGGGCTGTCGTGCCGAGCGTGAGGAGGAGGCATGGATGCCGACTGGACGTTCGCACCATGGATGGTTCGAAGTACAACAGTTTCAATGCGCCCGTAGCTCAGCTGGATAGAGTACCAGGCTACGAACTTGGTGGTCGGGAGTTCGAATCTCTCCGGGCGCGCCATTCAACGACGAAGCCGACGGCAAATCCGTCGGCTTCGTCGTTTTCGAGATTGCGAGGATGCACGGCGCAGGGTGTGTTGCCTGCGTTGACCGGTCCGCTCGCGCGACCGTACCATCTGCACTTCGCTGCAGGTTTGCGGGCGATGCTTCGGGGTATAGCTCAGTCTGGTAGAGCGCCAGCTTTGGGAGCTGGATGTCGGGGGTTCGAATCCCTCTGCCCCGACCAATGATGAAAACGGGCCCTTGCGGCCCGTTTTTGTCATTGGTTTTGGTGAGGATGAGAACTGGCGCCTTCGCAAGAAGGCGCCGTTCGACTGCGGAGCCATGGATGGCGGAGCGAACATCGCGCGCCAGCGCGATGGCCCGAAGGGCGCGCGCAAGGATGGCGCGAGTCATCCCTCTGCCCCGACCACTGTTTTTCCGATCGTCAGTCCTTGATCGCTGCTTCGTCCGTAAATTTTCTGGCCTGACCGAGCGATCGCACGCGCGGCGTTTTGATTGGCGCGCCCGACTGGAATCGAACCAGCAACCGTCGGCTTAGAAGGCCGATGCTCTATCCGATTGAGCTACGGGCGCGTTGCTGGCGCATTCTCGCAAGAAACCATCCATGGTGCGACCGTCCAGTCGGCATCCATGCCTCCTCCTCGCCCGCGGCGCGAGAGTCCGCTGGACTGTCGCAAACGCCGCGTGCTCGACCAGTCGGGCGCGCCACTGCTGCCGGCAAGTGCCTGCCATCCGGCATGTTGTGATTCACGGCTGCGCTGCGCCGAGCCACGCACCGGAGTAGCATCGGAAACATTCGGCCACGGCCGCGGACCTCCGGGAGGATCACATGCGATTCATCGGCGCGCTGGTTTTCTGGATCGTCATCGCAATCATCGCCTATTTCGTCGTGGTGTTCACCGGTGCCTATCAGGTGGGCGCGGACGTTCCGCACTGGGGCATCACGAGCCACGCCATCGGTTTCCTGCGCGACCACACGACCGAACGCCGCGCCGCCGACATCAAGCCGCCGCCGCTGGACGATCCTGCGCTGGTCAAGCTGGGCGCCGAGCATTACGCCGAGATGTGCACGGGCTGTCATCTTGCGCCCGGCATGGGCCACTCCGAATTGCGCGACGGCCTGTATCCGAAACCGCCGAACCTCACACGGTTCGCGCCTGATCCTGCCGAGGCGTTCTGGATCATCAAGCATGGCCTGAAGATGACCGCGATGCCGGCCTGGGGGGCGACCCACGATGACCACACGATCTGGGCGATGGTGGCCTACCTGCAG
>DATEKI010000189.1:0-5340 GCA_035277545.1 Rhodanobacteraceae bacterium
TATGCGCGCCTGGGTCGCAAGGATGAAGCCGAACGGGAAAGCCGGCACGCGGTGGCGATCCTGCCGATTTCGAAGAACTGGCAGGGCGGGGCCGAGATGCTGATGAATCTCGCGAAAATCGAGGCGCAACTGGGCCATGCCGACAAGGCGGTACCGATCCTGGATGCGCTGGTTTCAACCGAGCATGGCGGCACGATTTCGATCGCCACCGTGCGCACCGACGTGGACTACGATCCGATCCGCAATACGCCCGAGTTCAAGCAACTGCTGCAACGCTACGCCAGCGTGCATTACTGAGCTGGCGCGGGCATTCAAGCGTCCGGGTGCTGCGCGATCCAGGTGTCGATGGTGGACTTCGGCAGCGGAAAATAGCCGTTGGTGACGGCCGGTTCCCGCGCGTTGGCATCGGCTGCCAGATGCACATGCCACGCGCCGACGCGCGCGACCTGCAGGCAGTCATCGATTTCGTGCAGGTCGTCCTTGTGCGTTTCCACATGCTTCGGCAACAGCGTGTCCCTGGCGCGTTGCTTGGCCTGCGCCTTGTTGGGCGCGCCGAAGAATCCCCACGCGTGGTGTTCACCGAACACACCCGGCCGATACCCGCCGATGTTGATGAAGTAGAGGTGCAACCCGTTGTTCGTTGGCGTGCGCGACAATTGCACGCTGTAACCGGCGACGCTGTCGAGGAAGCACCACGCATCCACGTGCAGGCCGCGCGGCTCGCCGAACCAGCTTTCGAGCAATTGGTCATGCACGGCTTCCAGCGAATCGCCGACCGCGAACGCGACGTCGTGCAGTTCGGTTTTCGCACCGGGCGCGGTCCCACCCAGCACGCAGGCGATCAGGTGCTCGCGCATGTCACCGCCTCGCGGGCTCCAGATGCACGGCCGCGATGCGCCAGCCGTGCGCGGTGGCCGTGAGGTCCAGCGTGATGGCGCGGCGCATGAACACGCCGCCGTGCGCGACTTCGTTGCTGGTGATGTAATCCACGTCGCCGCTTACACGGCAGGCGCTGTTCGTCGCGCAATCAACCTGCTTGATCCCGATGCGATCGGGCCAGGGACTCGACCCCTCGCGGCCGATGATCCGGTCGGGGTGCGCTTGCCAGGCCTTCAGCAGTTCCGGCGACAACAATCCACCGTAGGCCTTGGGCAACTCCTCGCGCACCGCGCCGGGCGGTGCGAGTACCGAGACCTTCTGCATCTGCTTGCCGAAGCGCTCCGCCACGGACCGTGCCGCCTTGCGTGCATCGGCGGGCGTCGCGGCCGATGCCGGGCTGGCCGCCGATTGCCCGGATGCACCGGATGATGCGTGTTGCGGTTCGTTGGGATGGGAGCAGCCGGCCAGAATGAGCGCGGCAGCGAGGCAGGGGACGAGGCGTTTGCGGGTGGTCATGCGCCGATTGTAAGGCGCATGAAATCCGCCGTCCGATGGGTTGGCCAGGGAATCATGGCGGGATTGCCCGCATCATCCCTGATGCTCACCCTTCGCTCGCGCTCAGGGCCGGCCTGCGGCCGTCCAAATTCTTTCCAGACGAATTTGTCGCCGCGCTCCTCCCGCACTACGGGCTCTCACGACAAAGGAAACGGCGCGCTGCGCGCCCTTTCCGAGCGGAAGAAGGCAACACTACGCGGCCTTTGCTTCGTCCTTCAACGACTGCATGTCGATCACGAAGCGGTACTTCACGTCGCTCTTCAACATGCGCTCGTAGGCCTTGTTGATGTCGCGCATGGCGATCATCTCGATGTCGCAGACGATGCCGCGCGCGGCGCAGAAGTCCAGCATCTCCTGGGTTTCGCGGATGCCGCCGATCAGCGAGCCGGCGAGCGAACGGCGCTTCATGTACAGGTTGGGTACGCGCGGCGAGGGGTGTGGCGTGGCCGCAGGCGGCGCGCCGACGAGGCAGAGGGTGCCGTCGAGGCGGAGCAGGACGAGGTAATCGTCGAGGCTGTGCGGCGCTGAAACCGTGTCGAGGATGAAATCGAAGCTGGCCGCGTGTTTCGCCATCTGGCCGGCATCCTTCGAGATCACGACTTCATCGGCGCCGAGCCGCTTGCCGTCGGCCACCTTGCCCGGCGACGTGGTGAACAGCACGACATGCGCGCCCATCGCGTGCGCCAGCTTGACGCCCATGTGGCCGAGACCGCCGAGCCCCACGATGCCAACCTTCTTGCCTGGGCCGACGCCCCAATGCCGCAACGGTGAATACGTGGTGATGCCCGCGCACAGCAGCGGCGCCACCGCGGCGAGGTTGTCTTCGTGGGTGATGTGCAGGACGAACTTCCGGTCGACCACGATGCTGGTCGAATAGCCGCCCCAGGTGTTGCCCCCGTCTTCCTGCGCCGGCCCGTTGTAGGTGCCGGTGAAACCGTTCTCGCAATAGTTTTCCTCGCCGGCCCTGCAGGCGTTGCAGTGCCCGCAACTGTCCACCATGCAACCAACGCCGACGGTATCGCCCACCTTGAAACCCTTCACGTCCTTGCCGACGGCGGTGACGGTGCCGACGATTTCATGACCGGGCACGCAGGGGTAACGCGTGCCACCCCATTCGTTGCGCGCCGTGTGCAGGTCGGAATGGCAGACACCGCAGAACCTGATGTCGATGGCGACGTCGTGCGCGCCTGGCGCGCGGCGTTCGATGGCGTGCGGACCGAGCGGCTTGTCCGCGGCCTGTGCGGCATAGGCGGGCGTTGGGTTCATTCGAATCTCCAGTTGCTAAAACCCTCCCCTTAAAGGGAAGGGTTGGGAGGCGATGGGTTCAATGCGGATGGCAAACACCATCCCCATCCCGGCCTTCCCCTTGAAGGGGAAGGAGGGAAGCAGTAGCGACGGAATGCCTTTCAACCCGCAGCCTTCTCGCGCACCGGCAGTCTCCAGTCCGGGCGGACGAAGTGGCAGGTGTAGCCGTCGGGGATGCGCTCGAGGTAGTCCTGGTGCTCGGGTTCGGCTTCCCAGAAATCGCCGGCGGGCGCGACCTCGGTGACGACCTTGCCGGGCCAAAGGCCCGACGCGTTGACGTCTTCGATGGTGTCCTCGGCGACGCGCTTCTGCTCGTCATTGGTATAGAAGATCGCCGAGCGGTAGCTGGTGCCGACGTCGTTGCCCTGGCGGTTGCGCGTGGTCGGGTCGTGGATCTGGAAAAAGAACTCCAGCAGTTTGCGATAACCCATCCGCGCGGGATCGAACACGATCTCGATCGATTCGGCGTGCGTGCCGTGGTTGCGGTAGGTGGCATTCGGGACGTCACCGCCGGAATAGCCGACGCGCGTGGACACCACGCCGGGCTGTTTGCGGATCAGGTCCTGCATGCCCCAGAAACAGCCGCCGGCAAGGATGGCGCGTTGGGTGGTCATGGTGTGGTTCTCCGATGGAAGCCCTCCCCTTGAAGGGGGAGGGGATTATTCGTGAAACAATTTACGGTACTCCGCGTAGCCTTCCTTTTCCAGATCCGCGAGCGGAACGAAGCGCAACGACGCGGAGTTGATGCAGTAGCGCAAGCCGCCGCGATCGCGCGGGCCGTCGTCGAAGACATGACCCAGATGGCTGTCGCCGTGCATCGAGCGCACCTCGGTGCGGACCATCCCGTGGCTGGCGTCGTGTTTCTCGATCACGTTCGCGGCTTCGACCGGTTTCGTGAAGCTCGGCCAGCCGCAATGACTCCGGAATTTGTCCAGCGAGGTGAACAGCGGTTCCCCGGAAACGATGTCAACGTACAGTCCCGGCTCGTCATGGTCGTTGAACTCGTTGTCGAACGGCCGCTCGGTGGCCGATTCCTGGGTTACGCGATACTGCGTCGGCGTGAGCCTGGCCAAGGCTTCGGGGGTCTTGCGGTAATCGGGCATGGCGGGCTGCCTCGGGGAACGCATGGCGGTCCTCATCACATGGAGGTGCCGCCGACCCGCCTCAAGGTGTTTGCCCGGCTCCGCGCACGCACCGGTTTTCCACCACGCCGCCCGATTTCCCGCTTACGCTGCAGCATTGCCCGATCAGCGGAGGAAAACCATGCGGCGTCGCGACGTGTTGAAGGGTATGGCATTGGGGGGCGCTGCCATCGTTGCGGTACGCATGGTGCCCGCCATGGCCAGGCCGGCGCTCGATGGTACGGGGGCGAAGCTGGCCACGCTGGAACGCCGGCATGGCGGCCGGCTCGGCGTTGCGATCCTGGATACCGGCAGCGGTCGGCGCGAAGGCTATCGTTCCGACGAACGGTTTCTCATGTGCAGCACCTTCAAATTGTTGCTCGCGGCGGCGGTATTGAAGCGCGTCGATCGCGGCGAGGAAAAGCTCGATCACCGCATCGTGTACGGCAAGGAAGTGCTGCTGGATTGGGCGCCGGTCACGAGCAAACACGTCGGCCCATCGGGTCTGACCATCGCGGAATTGTGCGGCGCGGCGATCACCTTGAGCGACAACACCGCGGCCAATCTGCTGATCACACGTGTCGGCGGGCCTGCGGCGGTGACGAAGCTCGCACGCAGCCTTGGCGACCCCATCACCCGCCTGGATCGCACCGAGCCCACGCTCAATCGCTGGGACGGCGACAAGGACACCACCACCCCGACGTGGATGCTGCACGACCTGCAGGCGCTGCTGCTGGGCAATGCACTGTCCGATTCCTCGCGTAAGCAATTGATGGATTGGTTGCTGCACAACCAGACCGGTGCGGAAACCCTTCGCGCAGGGCTGCCGCCTGACTGGCGCGTCGGCGACAAGACCGGTTCCGGCAATACCGCCAACAACGACGTTGCGATCATCTGGCCGCCGCAGCGCAAGCCGCTGCTGGCGGCTGCGTATTACGACAATCCGCGCGTCGGCGTGGACGCGCGCAAGGCCGTGCTGGCGGAAGTGGGACGGATCGCCACTACGCTGGTGTAACGCGAACCACGGCCTGCGGCACCGCGCGAGGTACGGGTGTACGCTTCGCAGCCATCGTGGCAGGCACATCCATCCCAAGCGTGGCCGCTCAATCGCTGCCCCCGGGCGTTCGCGAACTCCTGCGACAGGCGCAGGGCGAGTTGGCGCACCGGAGGTTTGCCGCCGCGGCGCGCATCCTGGAGCCTGTATTGCAGCGGGCGCCCGATTGCGTCCCGGCACTGGGCATGGCCGCGGTCGCCGCACAGATGCAGGGCCGACACAGCGATGCAGTGGCATTCTTCCGCAAGGCGCTCGTGAACCAACGAGAGGGTGCGGGGCTGCATGCCGGCCTTGGCATCTCGCTGTTCGAATCGGGGGATCTCGACGGTGCGGTTGCGGCGCTGCGACACGCCTGCGAACTGGCGCCGGTTGTGTCGGCGGGTTGGTACAACCTCGGCAAGGCGCTCAAGTTGCAGGTGCATACCG
>DATEKI010000190.1:0-9637 GCA_035277545.1 Rhodanobacteraceae bacterium
ACGGCGGCGAGCAACGGGACGGAAACGAAGACCAGCGCAACGGCAAGCCGACGCATGACGGCGTCCTCCCTTCGATCGGAAGGGAGGAGCCTACACCCTGCGATGATGGCGGACAGGGCCGGAAGTCATGCGCGCCGGCGATCCGCCGGTGCACCTTCAGAACGACATGAAATAGCCGCCCGCTTCATTCAATACCGCGTCGCGCGCAGCGCGACTCCCTTCGTTCCCCTCTCCCCTCTGGGGAGGGGGCAAAGGGTGAGGGGCTTCAAAAAGACATGAAGTAGCCGCCATTGACGGGAATATTCGCACCGGTGATGAAGCCCGCGTCATCGGCGGTGAGGAAGGCGACGGTGCGCGCGATTTCGGAAGGTTCGCCCAGGCGTCCGACCGGGATCTGCGCGACGATCTGGGCGCGGATGTCTTCCGGCACTTTCATCACCATCTCGGTCTTGCAGTAGCCGGGCGACACGCTGTTCACGGTGACGCCCTTCTTCGCAACTTCGCGGGCCAGCGCCATGGTGAAACCATGCATGCCGGCCTTGGCGGCGGAGTAGTTGGTCTGGCCGAACTGGCCTGTCTGGCCGTTCACCGAACTGATGTTGACGATGCGCCCGAACGCGCGCTCGGTCATGCCGTCCACGGTGTTGCGGCACATGTTGAACACGCCATCCAGGTTGACGTGCATCAGGTCCGTCCACTGCGTCTGGCTCATCTTCTTGAGCGAGGTGTCGCGGGTGATGCCGGCCGCATTCACCACGATGTCGACGCTTCCGTATTTTTCGGTGACGTGGTTGACGAGGTTGGCGCAATCCTCGAAGTTCGCGACGTCGGCGGGGGCGAACACGATGCTGCCGTTGTATTGTCTGGTTTCCTCGCGGAACGCGGCGAGGCGTTCCTGGCGATTGCCGAGATCCGCGGCGATGACCTGGCGGCCATCTTCCGCAAGTTTCTTGCAGATGGCGGTGCCCAGCCCGCCGATGCCGCCGGTGATGACGGCTACACGTTTGCTCATTCGAGTCTCCGGAAAATGCGGCGCAGCGGCATGTGTTGCGCCGCAGCAATCAAGCGATGGTACGAAGCCGGACCCGGAGTGTCAACGGCGCTTGCGTGAAGGTTTGCCGGTATCCGAAGCGGCGTCGGGCGCGTGCTTCGCGCCGGCCGCGGCTCCCGGTTGCAGTGAACGCCACAGTTCGATGTTGCGTTCGGTGACCTCGTTCAACATCGACCACGGCGTCTGCCCGAGCAGGCTGTTCAACTGGTCGCGGAACTTGTGCTGCTGCTCCAGGAAAACCTTGAGGCTGTTCTCGAGGTAGCCGCCCACGAAGCCCTGCATGGCGTCGCCGTAGAAGCGGATGATCTGGGACAGGAGCGCGGTCGAGAAGATCGGCTGGCCGTGCTGCTCGTGCTCGGCGATGATCTGCAGCAATACCGCGCGGGTCAGGTCTTCGTTGGTCTTGGCATCACGGACTTCGAAAGCCTCCCCGGACAGCACCAACTGCCGCACTTCCTCCAGCGTGATGTAGCTGGAGACGCGGGTGTCGTACAGGCGACGATTGGGGTACTTCTTGATGACCCGGGGTGATGCCATGCCGCAAAGCTAGCACGGTATGCGGCGGCGCACCAGCGAACCGCCGAATGACCGGCCACGCGACCCGCCGCGTCCGCATGGCGCGCCTTGCGGGCCGCCAGCGGCGTTCAAGCCGGCAACCCTGCCGATTCGGTCGCGGCGGTTCTTCAGCGATTCGACATCTCAGCGGGGCCTTGCGTCGGTTCCCCCAGTGGGAGCACCGCGTGCCCATGGATTTCGTTGACGGCTTCGGCGGCCGCGATGTAGATGCCGACCACGGCCGTGACCAGGCCGAGGTAACCACCCAGGACAACCAGGGCTTCGAGGTGCGCCCAGCTGGAAAGGGCGGCAGCGAAAAGAGACAGGCACAAACCCGCCGTGAACAGCATGCGGGCGACGCCGTCGCGGCACGCGGCGATCCATGCGCAGAAAACGAGGAACGCCCACACCATGCAGTACCAGCCGAGGAACCCGGCCGAGGTCGTCACGTGGTTCCCGTCGGCCAGCGTGTGCTGGTACAAGGCGCTGATCCACCAGTACGCCGCGAAGGCGAGGAACAGCAGGGTGTCGAGCGAATTTCCGCGGCGCCATTGCAAGATGCCGGCGATCGCAAGCACGCATCCGCCGAGCACCGCGGTCAACAACTGCAGCAGGCTGTTGTTCCATGGCTGGTCGAACCATCCTGCCGGCGCCATGCTGTTCAACCACAGGGTCAGCGCGAACGCGCCGTAGCCCAGGGCCGAGGCATTTGCGGTTTTGTTCATGGCAGCTCTTGCATCCACCCGGGACGCGTGTCCCGGTTGCCGTCCATTGTCGACAAAGCATGTGTAGAAAGAGTCACGACGCCGCGGCGCGCGTGATGGAATGGCATTCGCGGTGCAGCGCGGGTTTTATTTTCCTTCGCCCGAGACCTGCAGGATGGCGCCACCGCTTGCCGGCACGCTGGCATGGACCTTGCGCGCGGGCACCGCGAATTCGATGCCAAGCTCGTCCCACGCGTCCAGCATTGCCAGGTTGATGCGCTGCTGGATCTCGACGAACGTGTTGTAGGCCGGGTCGAGTACGTAATACACGAACTCGAAATCCAGTCCGTAGTCGCCGAATCCCGAAAGATAGCCGCGGTCGAAGCGCGTGGGACTCTCGCGCTCGATGAAACCGCGCACGCGCGTGACGACCTCGGGGATTTTTTCGCGCGGCGTGTCGAACGGCAGGCGGAAGTTGAACACGACCCGCCGCTGCTTCATCCGCGAGTAATTGTGGATCAGGTTCTTCAACAGCACCGAGTTGGAGACCGCCAGCTCTTCCCCGGACAGCGACTGGATGCGCGTGGACTTGATGCCGACCTTCGTGACCGTGCCGAGGTCACTGCCGAAGGCGATGAATTCCCCGACTTCGAAGGGCTTGTCAAGTCCGATCGCGATCGAAGAGAACAGGTCGGTCAGCACGTTCTGCAGCGCCAAGGCGACCGCGACGCCGCCCACGCCCAGGCTGGCGACGAACGCGGTGATGTTGACGCCGCCGGCAGCCAGCAACGCCAGCGCCAGCGTGACCCAGACGAAGAACTGCACGGCCCACGTGAGCACACCCAGCATGACCGGGTTGGCGGGATGCGTGTCGCCGCGCTCGGCGGACGTGCGCAGCAGCGAAACCAGCAATGCGATGATCCACAGCGACACCTGCATGCCGACCAGCGCATAGGTCAACAGGTGCAGCCAGTCCCTTGCGTTCCATGTGCGCGCCTTGTCCGCGAGGTCGATTGCGTTGCCGAAGTGCAGGAAATCGAGCGCGATCACGACGGCAATCAGCAGCAGCAGCCAGCCGCGCGTGGCGGCGACCACGCTGGCGGCCACGCGCGGACCCGGCCGTTGCGTGCGTTCGGCCAGCTTGCTCAGGCGTGATTCGAGGAAGAGCGCGATGCTGTGCACGACAAGGTAACCGAACAGCGCACACGCACCGGCGATCACCCACGCAAGGGCCGGGTTGCCGAACCATTCACCATGCAAAAGCCAGTCGCGCATCAAAACGGGTTCCTGTAGTCGGGCAATGCGGGCCGCGCGGCCCCGTCAGGCCGCGGGAGTCGATGGCGGATTCGCGGGCTGCTGGAAAACCCGCTTCATCACGAAATCGGCGGTGACCTGCTCGCCGGTCAGCAGCATCGCGGCGAGTTCGCCGCCCAGGATCTGCGGCGCGATCACCACGTCGGGCTGGACCAGCTGCACCCGGCCGAGATGGTTCGCGTCGTTCACCGCCGCGACGGTGCGCGCCTTGCCGGCAAGTTCGCGCACGGCCAGCACCACGAACGCATTTTCGGAGTCGTCGTCCAGCATCGCCAGCACCGCTTGCGCCTTGTCCGCGCCGGCCTTGCGCAGGACATCGCCATCGCTGGGTTCACCGACCACGTGGTCCACGTCGTCGGGAATGCCGGTCTCCGGCTCCTGGCGCAGCAGCCGCGTGACCGGGTGGCCGCGGCGCGCGAGTTCGCGCCAGGTGTTGATCGCAAGCGGCGTGTTGCCGACCACGATGAAATGGTTTTCGCGTTGCATGCGCTTGTCCTTGCGGTTGACGATGCGTTGCAGGCTGCGGGTGACCAGGGGGGCGATCACGGCCGTGAGCGAGGTCGCGAACACCGCGACGCCGAGCACGATGATGGACACCGCGAACAGCTTGGCTTCCGTCGTCTGCGGCGTGATGTCACCGTACCCTACCGTGCTCATCGTGACCATTGCGTAATACAGCGCGGTCACGAGGTCGGTCACCTTCGGGTGGAATTCGCTGCCCAGGTAAAAGGTGCCGAAAGTCGCGTACACGAGCAACATCACCACCGATGTCAGCGCGAACAACGTGCTCGCGGTGACGCTGGTGCGGTCGAACTGGCGCCATGCGAATGCCAGCAGCGCCAGCATCAGGATGAAGTAGCCGATCAGCAGGTGTGCATGGCTGTGCTGCCCGAAGTACATGCTGATCGCCGCGGTCGCGGCCAACAGCAATGCCATCAGCCACGCGATGCGCGAACGGAACAGCAGGCCGATGGCCATGATCAGCATGCCGAGGCCGATCAGGATGGGCGGCAGCAGCGCGGGGTGCAGGTCCTGGCCGCCGTTCAGAAGCTGGTCGAGGATGTGCCGCCAGTGGCGCCCGAGGTCGTTCTGCAGCAACCAGAAACCGCCGAGTCCGAGCAACACCGCCAGCGGCACGTGCGGAAACCAGTGCCGTCCGCCGATGCGCCGGTGGAATTGCTGGAGGCGATTGCGCAGGATCTGGGTGGGGCTGGGCAGCATCGTCGCCGTGGAAGTGGGCGGGCGCTCACCATAGCAAGCCGTTTCGCGGCGCGCCAATTCGGCGGCAAACGGGTGGCGATCCGGTTTGAAATACGTTCGCCGCCGGATCGAGTCCAGGGCGGGCTCTGGGCGTGGGCCCGCAAGGGTCCGAGTCGAAGGGCCACCAGCGTTTCGGCTTCGCTCGCTGCGTTCAATGCGAACGGGATGGATTCAAACAGCACCACGACCGGCAAATGACGAAAGTCACTTATGCGCCGCGGGCACTTCCGGTGATGATGTGCCATCGCCACCCGGGACGACTTCGATGAACGCACCTGCCGCCGGTTTTGAACGCGCATCCGTCCGCGGCCCGCGACTGTCGCGCGCGATCCTTGCCGGTGGCCTGATCGCCGGCACGGTCGATATCGGCGCCGCGGCGCTGATCAACCTGATCGACCCGCGCATCATCCTGCGCTTCATCGCAGGCGGCGTGATGGGCAAGACTGCGCTGCAAGGCGGTGCGGCGGTCGAGTGGCTGGGCCTGTTCCTGCAATGGGGCATGTCACTCGTGATTGCCGCGATCTTCGCGCTCGCCGCCTTGCGCCTGCGCTGGCTGACGGCGCGGCCGGTCATTGCCGGCCTTGCCTACGGCGTGGTGGTGTTCGTGGTGATGAACTATGTGGTGATTTATTTCTCGGCGTGGCACCGTATCAACCATTTCACGGTGGCGTCGTTCATCGAGAACCTGGCGGCGATGCTGCTGTTCGGATTGATCGTCGCGTTCTGCACCCGCGGCTTCCTGGGCCGTCCGCCGGCGAGGCCGTGAAGGCAGCTTGGGGGTGTCACGACGGCAGGCGTGACCATTGTCCCATGCAAAACCTTCTGAAGCGGCGTACAAGTGGCGGTTCCGCCGATGCCTGCCGCGCGTGAGCGTGGCAGTGAAGTGGCGATCAACCTGAGGGGTTTTGCATGAAACCGGTCCACGTACGCAAGTTCGGCATCGCCTTGGCGTGCCTGTCGCTGGCCTGTGCCGCGGGTGCGGCGACGCCGCCGGCGCAAACAGCGCCGTCCGGCGGCATGCTGGGTTTCACGGCAAGCGGCGCGGCGCAACAGCGCCAGCTCGAACAGCGTTTCGATTCGCTGCTGAACGCGGACGAGATACGCGGCTGGCTGAAGCAGATGTCCTCGGAACCGAACCAGGTCGGTTCGCCGCACGACAAGGCCAACGCCGAGTGGATGCTGGCGCAGTTCAAGCAGTGGGGCTGGGACGCGCACATCGAACAGTTCGACGTGCTGTATCCGACGCCGATCAGGGAATCGGTGGAACTGGTCGCGCCCACCACTTTCAAGGCCACGCTGCACGAGCCGCCGATCAAGGGTGATCCCACCTCGGCGCTGCCGGGCGCGTTGCCGCCGTACAACGTGTATGGCGCCGATGGCGACGTCACGGGCGAGCTGGTGTACGTCAATTACGGCATGCCCGACGATTACAAGGAACTTGCGCGGCTCGGCATCAGCGTCAAGGGCAAGATCGTGATCGTGCGCTACGGCGCCGGCTGGCGCGGTCTGAAGCCGGAACTCGCTTATCAGCACGGTGCGATCGGTTGCCTGATCTATTCCGATCCGCGGGACGACGGCTACTTCACCGGCGATCCGTTCCCCAAGGGCCCGACCCGTCCGCCCGAAGGCGTGCAGCGTGGCTCGGTGGCCAAGATGCAGCTTTACCCTGGTGATCCCACCACGCCGGGCTACGGCTCCGTGCCGGGCGCGAAACACCTGCCGCTGAAAGACGTCAAGACCATCCTGAAGATTCCGGTGCTTCCGATTTCCTACGCCGATGCGACGCCTCTGTTGCAGGCGCTGGGTGGGCCCGATGCACCGGAAAGCTGGCGCGGCGCGTTGCCGTTCACGTATCACGTGGGCGCGGGTCCGGCCAAGGTGCACATGGTCGTGAAGTCCGACTGGAGCCTGAAACCGATCTATGACGTGATCGCGAAGCTGCCGGGTTCCAGCGACGCCGATCAGTGGGTGTTGCGCGGCAACCACCACGATGGCTGGGTGTTCGGTGCGTTCGACCCGCTGGCCGGCATGGTCGCGGAACTGGCCGAGGCCAAGGCCATGGGCACGTTGTACAAGCAGGGCTGGAAGCCGAAGCGCACCATCGTCTATGCAAGCTGGGACGGTGAAGAGCCGGGCCTGTTGGGTTCCACGGAGTGGGCCGAAACCCATGCGAAGGAACTGCAGCAGAAAGCCGTGATGTACCTCAACTCCGATACCAACGGGCGTGGCATGTTGTACGCGGGCGGCAGCCACTCGCTGCAACACCTGGTCAACCAGGTTGCAGCGGGCGTGACCGATCCGGAAACCCATGCAAGCGTGCAGCAGCGCCAGCGCGCGTTCCTCGACGTGCATGCTGCGGAGAAGAACGCCAGTCCGACGCTCAAGGAAAGCGCGAAACTGGCGGGCGAGAGCGGCGACATCCCGATCGAGCCCCTGGGTTCGGGTTCCGATTACAGCGCGTTCCTGGAACACCTCGGCATCGCGACGCTGGATGTCGGCTTCGGCGGCGAGTCCAACCAGGGCGGCGTGTACCACTCGCGTTACGACGACTTCGACCACTACGACCGCTTCGGCGATCCCGGCTTCAAGTACGAAGTCGCGTTGGCGCAGGTGGCCGGGCACATCGTGATGCGTACCGCCGACGCGGAAGTTCTGCCGATGCGCTTCGGCGACTTCAGCAGCACGCTGGATCGCTATGTCGGGCAGTTGCACAAGCAGGTCGACAATGCTCGCAAGGAAGCCGACGCACAGCACAAGCTGCTCGATGCCGGCGCGTACAAACTTGCCGCCGATCCGCTGCATCCCGTGGCTCCACCGGAGCGCCTGTCGGACGTGCCCAAGATCGACTTCGCGCCGCTGGATGCCGCGGCAAAGAAGTTGAAGGAAAGCGCGCAAGCCTATGAAAAGGCATACGATGCGAGAGCCGGAAAGGGACTGGACATCCCGGCCGCGCAACTTGCGCAGGTCAACCAGTTGATGCGCGGCATGGAACAGCGCCTGCTGGATGCGCAGGGGCTGCCGGGCCGCCCCTGGTTCAAGAACATGATCCAGGCGCCGGGCGAGTTGACGGGTTATGCGCCGAAGACGATCCCGGCCGTGCACGAGGCGCTGGACGCGCGCGACTGGAGCCGTGCCGACAAATACGCGGCGGTCACGGCGGGCGTGCTGGACAACTATCGCGCGCAGCTCGACAAGCTGACGGCGTTGCTGCAGAGGTAATCGTTGCACAAAAACGTGCGTCGCCATTCCGGGGCCCGCGCCAGCTTCACTGGCGCGGGAACCCGACCGCGTAGACAGGGATGTTGAAGCGAACATCGGCGAAGCCGATGGCCCGGAGGGCAAGCAGCAGGATGCGGCAAGCCTATCCATTTGGCTCTTGCCGATATCCGGGTGCACACAAGCATTCGTGCCATTGCAGCCCCGCCTGCGCGGGAGGATGATGACTCCTCATCCCTCGTCCGAGGTGGCGCCATGCGTTCCCTCAAGTGGATTTCGCTGCTGCTGGTGGTCGCTCTGGCTGCCTGCGCCCAGCAGCCCACGCGTGAGTCGTCTGCGCGTCACGCGCATCAGGCGATCGACTACGGCAAATACGTGCAAGGCGACGTGCCGTGGTTCAACTTCACGTCGTTGTACAGCTGGGACTCGAACCAGTTCGGTTACGTGGTGGTCTGGACCAGTCCGGTCCAGGCCTATCGCCTGCAATTGGCGGGACCGTGCCTGGGTCTCCAGACCGCCGGAGCCATGATCGGCCTGACGTCACAGAGTGGTCTGGTGAGCTCCAACCGGGACGCGGTGCTTGCGGGTGGCGACCGCTGCCAGATCATGCGCATCGAGCGGCTCGATGCCAAGGCCATTCGCGCGGTGCGGTCCACGTCCAGGGTGCAGCCGACCGACGACAAGCATGATTGAACACGTGCGGCCGGCATCCGCACTCCCCGACATGGCGGTCACTCCAACGCCTGGTCGCGCCGGCGTCCTTCGCCATGACCGGACCTCGAGCCAATGGTTCACAGCGTCCAGTCGCGGCAGCCCTTTTCTGTCACGGCGATCGCATCGTGGGCCCCGGTGTCATCGGGCAGGTCGACCGGCATGTCCGCCCGGCGTTCCGGGGTCGTGTTGCGTGCGGCGAAGATCAGTCCGGCAGGCTGCCGAGCTTCCGGTCGAGGTCCGGGTGCTGCGGCAGGCGGATCAGAAACTCATCTTGCAGCACCACGCGGATTTCCGCTGTGGTGGCGAGGGTTCGCTTGATCGTATTGCCGCCGATGGTGCGCTCAGTGAATTGGCGGTTGCGCAACGTAAGCCTGCGGCCGCCCGGCGCACGCGCCGCGGTGAGGCCGGTGACGAAGTGCGAATCGGGATGGGTGGATGTCCACCAGTTGCCGACGCGGTAATCGGCCGGGAATTGCGGCTGCAGGTTGAAGCGGTACAGCGTCTGCCACGCATCGGCAGCAAAGAGTTGCAGTCGCCAGTCGCTGTCGTCGCGCTGGATCAGGCGGAACGGTTCGTGCGGCGTGGGCTGTTCGACATCGGGAACGAATTCGAGCGGACCGGTGGGTGTGTTGCCGCCGAAGCCCGCATCGGCCAGCCATGATTTTCCTTCGGCTTCGACGCGCAGCAGCATGTGCGTGCGCGCGGTGATCGCGTCTTCGGGTTGTCCCCACAGCACGCGCGCGGCCAGGTCGGTGACCTGGAAGCCGATGGCGCGCAGGGCATCGCTCAACAAGCGGTTCTGTTCGAAGCAGTAGCCGCCGCG
>DATEKI010000191.1:0-12993 GCA_035277545.1 Rhodanobacteraceae bacterium
CGCATCCTTCAGCAGCGCGCGCGCGACCGCGATGCGCTGGCGCTGGCCACCGGACAACAACGTGCCGCCCTCGCCCACCCGGCTGTGGATGCCACGGGGCAGTTCGCGGATGAACTCCATCGCGTTCGCGGCCTCGGCGGCGGCGGTGATGGCCGTTTCGCTTGCGCCCGCCAGCGCGCCGTAGGCGATGTTCTTCGCGATGGTGTCGTCGAACAGCACGACGTCCTGGCCCACCCATGCGATTTGCGCGCGCAAGCTGCGCAAGCTGTATTCGCCCAGGGGGTGGCCATCCAGCAGGACTTCGCCCGATGTCGGTTCGTAGAAGCGTGGAATCAGACTGGCGAGGCTCGACTTGCCGCTACCCGAACGTCCGACCAGCGCCGTGATCGAACCGCGCGGGCAATCCAGTGAAATGCCGCGCAACGCAGCCGTGCTGGCACCCGCGTAGGTCAGGTGCACGTCGCGGAACGCGATGTCGCCCCGGCAACGTTCGATCACGCGTGTGCCGTCGTCGCGCTCGACCGGCGCATCGATGATCCCGAACAGTTCCTGCGCCGCAGCGAGCCCGCGCTGGATGTTCGCCTGCACCGTGGTCAGGCGCTTCAGCGACGGCAGGATGCCGCCCATGCACATGAACAGGCGCATGAAGCCGCCTGCCGTCAAGCCGCGGTGCGCCATGAACGGCCGCGTGGCGAAGAACACTATCAGGGCCAGCGCGATCGCGGCGGCGAGCTGCACGAACGCGGTGGACAGGCCGTTCGTCGCCGCGACCTTGATGTTCAACTTGCGCGTGCGGTCGGTAACGTCGTCGAAACGCTTTGCCTCGTAATCCTGCCCGCCGAACACCTTGACCTCGCGGTTCGCGCCGACCACTTCCTCGACCACGCCGGTGACGCGCCCGACTACGTCCTGGATGGTGACGTTGATGCGGCGGTAGCGCCGGCTGACGTAGGTGACGAGTATGCCGATCGAGGGCACCATCACCAGCAGCGCGAGCGTCAGCATCCAGCTCGTCCACAGCATCATCGCGACCAGGCCCGCCACCGTCAGCCCGTCCACGATCGCGATCTTCGCGGAATCGGTCGTGGCCTGCGCGACCTGTTCGCTGGTGTAGGTGATCCGGGAAATCTGCTGGCCCGACGACTCGCGGTCGAAAAAGGTCGTCGGCATGCGCAGGTATTTGTCGAAGATGCGGCGGCGCATGTCCTGCACCACGCTGCGTCCGACATAGGCGCTGCCGTAACTCTCGACGTAAACCGCGATGCTGCGCACGAAGAAGATGCTGACGATGATGATCGGCATCCAGAAGATCATGTGCGGGTCGCGGTTCACGAACAACTTGTCGACCAGCGGCTTGACCTCTTTCGCGAACAGCGTCATGCACACCGCATCGGCCACCATCGCCACGATGGTGATGACCACGACCCACCGGTACGGGCGCAGCAAGCCCAGCAGACGCTTGTAGGTCGCCGCGTCCGAGGCTCCACCCACCCTGGCGGATTTCATGGCGACGGGGCCGCGGGAGCGGTTGCGATCGACAAGTGCGTGAAGCCGAGCCGGCCCAACGCGTCCATCGCGGTGACCACGGCCTGGTGCGGCGTCATCGCGTCGGCGCGCAGCAGCACCGGGCGCTGGTGATCGCTGCCGGCCACGGCCTGGATGGCGCGCGACAGGGTCGACTCGTCGTCACCCAGTACCCGGTTGTTGGCCACGAAGAAGTGCCCCTGCTTGTCGATCACGACCACCAGCGTATCCGCGACGGGCGCCGCGGGCTTGTCGCTGGCCTGCGGCAGCGACACCTTGAGGTGGCCCTGCTGCACGAAGGTGGTGGTCAGAACGAAGAACATCAACAGGGTCAGCAGCACGTCGATCAGGCTGACCACGTTGATTTCGAATTCGTCGGCGTTGTCGTTGCCGATACGCATGTCAGCTCGTGGCGCGCGCGACGCGCGGCGCGCTGGCCGCCGTGGCCGCGGTGCGCGTTTCAACAGACGGCTGGCGCGTGGCCGAAAGCTCGTCCAGCAAGGCGGTCGCCTGCTTTTCCATCTGCACGACGTAGCCGCGCACGCGTGAACGGAAATAGCGGTGCAACACGTACGCGGGAATCGCGACGACCAGGCCCGACGCCGTGCACACCAGCGCTTCCCCGATGCCGCCGGCCATCTTCATCGGATCGCCAACGCCGGACACCATCACCGCGAGGAACATGCGGATCAACCCGAACACCGTGCCGAGCAACCCCAGCAGCGGTCCGATCAGCGCGATGGTGCCGAGGGTGCTGAGGTAGCGTTCCAGCCCGTGCACCACGTGGCGGCCGGTGTCCTCGATGCGTTCCCTGATCTCCGCGCGCGGGCGATTGCGCACGTCGAGGGCCGCCGCAAGCACCTCGCCCAGCGGCGAGTTCTCGCGCAGCGCCTGGATGTGCGAGGGATTCAATTGCTGCGAGTGCGCCCAGCCGCGCACCTGTTCGCCGAGGCCGGGCGGCAACACGGCACTGCGACGCAGCGTCCAGAAGCGCTCGAGCACGATCGCCAGGCCGACCGCAGAGCAGACCAGGATGGGCAGCATGCCCCAGCCGCCCGCCTTGAGGATTTCGAACACGTGAAACTCCGCCAACCGGTGGATTCGCGCAGGATGATAGCAGTGTGTCCGCGCGCTTCAGCGTGATCCAGTCGACCCGTCCGCACCGTGTTCGCGCCAGTAGCGGGCCTGCCTCCACCGTTCCTCGGAAATGATGTGCGGCGGCATGTCGTCGGGAAACGCCACGCGCACGGCGCCGGTCGCCGGTGTGCCCAGCAGAGGAATGCCGAGGCTGGCGTAACGCGCGATGATTTCCGGCGCCGGGTGGTGATAACCGTTCAAGTAACCGGTCGAGGCGATGGCCAGTTGCGGATGCAGCGCCTGCAGGTACGCGAAGCTCGATGAGGTCTTGCTGCCATGGTGCGGTGCGACCAGCACCAATGGCGGACCCGGCGGCACGGCACGGGCGATGTCCGGTTCGACCTTCGACGACGTGTCGGCGGGCAGCAGCAAGCGCCCGCTGCGGCCACTGACCAGCAATACGCAACCGGCGTCGTTGCCCTGCACCGTGACCGGTGCGGGCGGGCGCAGCATGCGGAAGTCCACGCTGTCCCATTGCCAGCGCTGGCCCGCGTGGCATTGCCGCATCGGCACGGGTCCACGCACCGGTTCACCGCCCCACACCGGCGTGCCCGGGTACGCCGACAGCACCGATACCGCGCCGCCCGAGTGATCGTTGTCGCCGTGGCTGATGACCAGCCCGTCGAGATGCGTCACGTCGAGCGCATGCAGGGTCGGCACCACCGCGGCCTCGCCGAGGTCGAAACCGGAGGGATAGCGCGCGCCGGTGTCGACCAGCAGTGCGTGTGAACGCGTGCGTACCAGTACCGACAGCCCTTGGCCCACGTCGATCACCGTCGCGCGAAACGCGCCTTGGGCCGGCAATGTAGTGCGCGGCAAGCACAGCGGCAGCAGCGCCAGCGCACCCAGCGCACGCGCCGGCACGCCGCGCGGCGCGAGCAGCCACACCGCACCGATGCAGGCCAGCGCGAACGCGAGCAGCGATGCTTGCGGCAGGTACTGCATCGCGGCCGGCCACGATGCGAGGTGCAGCAGGAACCACCACAACGCGTCCACCAGGTGCGCACAGGCATGCAGCAGAAAATGCCCCGCCCACGGCCACGCGAACAACAGCGCGCACGCGGCGAGGTCGATCGGCACAATCACGAAGCTCACGAACGGGACGGCGACGAGGTTCGCAAGTGGCGCCACAAGGGAGGCCTGCCCGAAAAACCAGACGGTCAGCGGCAGCAGCGCCAGCGTCATCAGCAGCGGCGCGAGTCCGATCTCCTTCAGATGGCCGCGCCAACCCGCGTCGCGCGCAAGGGTCCATGCGAGCAATGCGACACCCGCGAAGGACAACCAGAAGCCCGCCGACAGCACCGACAACGGATCAACAATCAAGATGGCGGCCAGTGCCAAACCAAACCCTTCGCCGAATCCGCCGCCGCGCCGCAGCAACCGCCAGCCCGCGACCACGGCAATCATCAGCAGCGTGCGCGTGGTGGGTAACCCGAACCCGGCCAGCGCGCCGTAGGCCAGCGCCGCCGGAAACGCCACCGCGGCTTCCGCCAGCGGTCGCGCCAGGCGCAGGCCCAGCGATGGGAGCAGCCACCATGCCAGCCGCACCAGCCACGCGCCGAACACGGCGGCAAGGCCGACGTGGAATCCCGAAATCGCGATCAGGTGGCTGATGCCCGTCGCGCGCACCACCTGCCAGTCGTGCTCGTCGAGCGCACGCTCGTCGCCGACGCTGAGCGCACGCAACAACCGCGCGGCGTGGGCATCCTCGGGAAGTGCCGCCGCGATCGCGGTGGCGATGCGTGCACGGAGACCATCCACGCACGCGCCCTGTTCGAGCGGGGCGTTGGCCGGATCATCGCGAACATAGCCGGTCGCGATGATGCCCTTCTGCAACGCCGAACGTTCGAAATCCATCCCGCCTGGATTGACCAGGCCATGCGGACGCTTCATCCGCACCCGCAGGCGCCATGTCGAGCACGGGTGGATTACGGGCACGTCGTGCCGGCGCGAGGCATACCATGACAAACGCACGCGGCCCTGCACCGGCACGGAGCGTCCGTTGAATTGGGCGCGCGCAATATCGAACTCGAAACGCGTCGAACCGTCCTGTGCCTGCGGCAGGTCCGTGACCGTTCCGTTCACCAGGATGTCCTGCTTTTCCAGCGCGTGCGGCAGGCGCGCCTGCATCGCGAGATCGGCGCGCCACGCCGTCCATGCGAACGCGCCCACCACGAGCGGGACCACCCACAACCAGGCAAACTTTTGCCAACGCAGGCATGCTAGGAAGCCGGCCAGCGCGAAGACCGCAAGCACCGCATCCAGCCAGCGTGGCGGCAGCACGGACAGTCCCTGCACCAGCACCGCGCCGGCAAGGACCGCCAGCGCTCCGGCCAGCATTCCCGGTCCGTTGTGGTTTGCGCGGCGTTCCATGCGCGCCCCCATTGCGGTCAGGTGTCTCGCGGCATGGGGTGCAACGCCCCGCCTGTCAGTTCCAGCACCCGGTCCATGCGCCGCGCGAGGTTGCGGTCGTGCGTCACCAGCACGATCGCCGTGCCGATTTCGCGGTTGAGTTCCAGCATCAGCTCATACAGCGCCGAGGCGTTCTGCTCGTCGAGGTTGCCGGTGGGTTCGTCCGCGAGCACGCACGCGGGGCGCGTCACCAGCGCGCGTGCCATCGCGCAGCGCTGGCGCTCGCCGCCGGATAATTCGCCGGGCTTGTGTTCAAGGCGGTGTCCCAGTCCGACACGTTCCAGCAGTGCCTGCGATTGCGCGCGCGCCTCGTGGATCGCCGTGCCGCGGATCAAGAGCGGCATCGCGACGTTTTCCAGCGCGGTGAACTCGGGCAGCAGGTGGTGGAACTGGTAGACGAAACCCAGCAGCCGGTTGCGCACGCGTCCACGTTCGGCGTCGGGCAGCTTCGACAATTCCTTTCCCTGCAATTCCACCGAACCCTTGCTCGGCGTGTCCAGCCCGCCGACGATGTGCAGCAGCGTGCTCTTGCCGGAACCCGATGCGCCGACGATCGCCAGCGTCTCGCCGCGCGCCACCTCGAAACTCGCGTCGTGCAACACCGGCGTGCGCAGCTTGCCTTCCTTGTAGGTCTTGGCGATGTGGCTGACGCGGAGCACCACGCCGTTCTCCGGGGCCGGATTATTCATAACGCAGCGCCTCCGCTGGCTGCGTGCGCGACGCCCGCCACGCGGGATAGATCGTCGCCAGCAGCGAGAACAGGAAGGCCATGCCGGTGATCCAGCCGACGTCGCTCCAGCGCAACTGGCTGGGGACGCTGTTGATGTAATAGACCGATTCGGGCAGGAACTGGTAGCCGGTGAGGTTCTGGATGCCGTTCGCGATCGCGGGCAGCCAGGTCGCGAGCAGCACGCCACAGACGCCGCCGACCACGATGCCCATCAAACCTATCAGCATGCCCTGGATCATGAACACGCCCATGATGCTGCGCGGCGTGGCGCCCAGCGTGCGCAGGATCGCGATGTCCGATTGCTTGTCGGTGACCAGCATCACCAGCGACGACACCAGGTTGAACGCGGCCACCGCGACGATCAGCGACAGGATGATGAACATCACGATCTTTTCCATCGCGAGCGCGGTGAAGATATTGGAGTATTGCTGCATCCACCCCTGCACGCGGTAGGCATCGCCCAGCTTGTTGGCCAGCGTCGTCGCCACCTTGTTGGCCGCGAACACGTCGTCCAGTTTCAGGCGGACGCCGGAGGGGCCGCTCATCTGGAACAGCTTTTCTGCGTCGTGCAGGTTGACGATCGCGAGTCCGGAGTCGTACTGCTGCAGGCCGGCCTCGAAGATGCCCGTGACGGTGAACCGGCGAAACCGCGGCAGCACGCCGATCGGCGACACGCTTCCACCCGGCGCGTACACGACGACCTTGTCGCCCAGGTTGACGCCGAGCTGCAACGCGAGGTCGCGGCCCAGCACGACCTTCCACGATCCTGGCGTGAGCGCCGACAGATGGCCGGTGATCATCTTGGAACCGATGTCGGCGACCTTGGGCTCCTGGTCGGGCAGGATGCCGCGGATCAACGCGCCCGCGTTCGCGGCGTTGCCGACCAGCCAGCCCCCCTGCTCCACGTACGGCGCGGCGCCACGCACGTGCGGATTCCGCTCCGCGATCGCGAGCGCCTGCTGCCAATTCGACATGCTGTTGCCGACGCCGCTGATCGTGGCCTGCGACACCATCGCCAGCGTGCGCGAGCGCAACTCGCCATCGAACCCGTTCATCACCGAGATCACGGTGATCAAGGCGGTGAGGCCGATCACCAGCCCCAGCATCGACACGATGCTGATGAAGGAAATGAAATGGTTGCGCCGCTTGGCGCGGATGTAGCGGGTGCCGATGTAGAGTTCTAGGGGGCGGAACATGCGAGGCAACCGAGCCTATCCTGATGATGACCAAAGCCGTTCGCGCCGAGCGTAGTAGGCAACGCGAACGAAGCCGAAGCGCCGACATCCTTCGACTTCGGTCCCATCCTTGTCCAGGATGGCACCCGCGCCGGGGACGAACGGAGTGTGACGCGCAAGCGTGATGGAATCCTCACGCGTGGGCAAGCGGTTCAGACCATCAACGGCTGTCGGCGTTCCCTGACGCGGTGGTGCCGGCCGCTTCCGTACCAAGCCGCATCCGCAGCCGGCGGCGGGTGTCCGCATCGAGGTTGTCGGGGAGCAGCCACACATGGGCGCGTGCGCGCGGTGGCCAGCGCAGTGTCAGCACGATCAACGGCCCGAGTACCCGAGCACCACCCACGGCACCCTGCACCGTTCGTCCGCTCGCGACGGCGCTGTCGCGCAAGGTGATGTCGGCGGTTCCGTCTTCGCGCCATGTCAAGGATTTGACCCGGGGCCGCAACATGCCGGCGACGGCCGCCGCGACATAGGCCAGGGTCGCGAGATGAAGGACATGGTGCAGCCATGCCGGGCCGCGCATCAACTGTACCGCAATCAAAGCGAGCAGCCCGACGACGAATGTCGCTATCACCATCGACCACGATACGCGGCAGGTGAACCCGATGGCCGGCGCCTGCTTCAACGCGCAAGGCCCGCGCGTTGGCGGATCTCGGCAACGATCGCGCGCCATTCCGCGCGCGGCGGTTCGGTGTGGCCCATCAACCAGTCCCAGAGTTCCGGGTCCTGCCGGTCCAGCAGCGCATCGAAGACGGCGAATTGCGCCTCGTCCATGGACGCACCGTGCGCGTCCAGCCAGCCGCCCAGCAGCGCGTCAAGTTCGCGCGTCCCGCGCCGGCAACGCCACTGGATGCGCTTCAATCGCGCGTCGGTCGAAGGCACCATCCCGCTCCCCGCAGAATCCGCGCCGTCAAACCGTGCGGTTGACGAGCATGAGTTTGATCTCGGCGATCGCCTTGGCCGGGTTCAAGCCCTTCGGACAGGTGTTGGTGCAATTCATGATGGTGTGGCAGCGGTACAGCTTGAACGGATCGTCGAGATCGTCCAGGCGTTCGCCGGTCGCTTCGTCGCGCGAATCGATGATCCAGCGGTAGGCCTGCAGCAACACCGCGGGGCCGAGGAATCGATCGGGGTTCCACCAGTAGCTGGGGCACGACGTCGAACAGCACGCACACAGGATGCACTCGTACAGGCCATCCAGCTTCTTGCGGTCTTCCGGCGATTGCAGGCGCTCACGCGAACCCGGCGAGCTCTGGGTCTGCAGCCACGGTTTGATCGAGGCGTACTGCGCATAGAAATGCGTCAGGTCCGGCACCAGGTCCTTGACTACCGGCATGTGCGGCAGCGGATAGATGCTGACCGGGCCGTCGGGCAATTCATCCAGCCCCTTGGTGCAGGCCAGCGTGTTCTCGCCATCGATGTTCATCGCGCACGAACCGCACACGCCTTCGCGGCAGGAGCGGCGCAACGTGAGCGTGGGGTCGATCTCGTTCTTGATCTTCAGCAGGACGTCGAGGACCATCGCCATGCCGGTGACGTCCACCTCGTAGGTGTCCACGCGCGGGTTGCCGCCGACGTCGGGGTCCCAGCGGTACACACGGAAGTTGCGTACCTTCCTGGCACCAGGCTTCGCGGCGAAGTGCTTGCCCTTTTGCACCTTCGACATCTGCGGCAATGTGAATTCGGCCATCGTTCTTCCCTTGATTGCAGGAGCCTGCCTGCAGGCGACCATCGCGCGCAGGCGCGCTCCTGCAGCAAATCAATAAACGCGCTTCTTCGGCGGTACCGTCGCCACTTCGTCGTCCATCGTGTTCGAATGCACCGGCCGGTAATCGAACCCGCAGCGGCCGTTGTCGTCGACGGTCACCAGTGTGTGTTTCATCCACTCGGCATCGTTGCGCTCGGGATAGTCCTCGCGCGCATGTGCGCCGCGGCTTTCCGGGCGCCGTTCGGCCGAATGCATCGTGGCCACGGCCTGCCCGAGCAGGTTGGCGAGTTCGAAGGTTTCGACGAGATCGGAATTCCAGATCAGTGAGCGGTCGGTCACCTTGATGTCCGCAAACCCCGCGTAGACCTCGTCGATCTTCGTACAGCCCTGTTGCAGCGTCTCGGCGGTGCGGAACACCGCGGCGTCGGCTTGCATGGTCTTTTGCATCTTCAGGCGCAACTCGGCGGTCGGCGTGCCGCCATTGGCATGGCGCAGCTTGTCGAGGCGCGTCAGCGCGGGTTCCAGCGCGTCGGACGGCAAGTCGTGGTGCGGCGTATCGGGCTTGATGATTTCGGCGCAGCGGTTGGCGACGGCGCGGCCGAACACCACCAGGTCCAGGAGCGAATTCGAGCCGAGGCGATTGGCGCCGTGCACCGACACGCACGCGGCTTCGCCGATCGCGAACAGGCCGGGCACCACGACGTCGGGGTCGCCACCCGCCTTCTGCACCACTTCACCGTGGTAGTTGGTCGGGATGCCGCCCATGTTGTAGTGCACGGTCGGAAGCACCGGGATGGGTTCCTTCGTCACGTCCACGCCCGCGAAGATGCGCGCGGTTTCGGAAATGCCCGGCAGGCGTTCCCGCAAAACGTCGGCGCCGAGGTGCGCGAGGTTGAGGTGCACGTGGTCGGCGTGCTCGCCGACGCCGCGACCTTCGCGGATCTCCATGGTGATCGCGCGGCTGACCACGTCGCGCGACGCGAGATCCTTCGCGTTGGGCGCGTAGCGTTCCATGAAACGCTCGCCCCTGGAGTTGGTGAGATAACCGCCCTCGCCGCGCGAACCTTCGGTGATCAGGCAACCGGAGCCGTAGATGCCGGTCGGGTGGAACTGCACGAACTCCATGTCCTGCAACGCCAGGCCCGCGCGCAGCGCCATGCCCCCACCGTCACCGGTGCAGGTATGCGCCGAAGTGCAGGAGAAATACGCGCGACCGTAACCGCCGGTCGCCAGCACGATCGCATGGCCCTGGAACAGGTGCAGCGTGCCTTCGTTCAAGTCGATCGCGAGAACGCCGGTGATGCGTCCGCTGCGCGGATCCTTCACGAGGTCGGTCGCGAAATATTCGACGAAGAACTTGGCGTCGTGTTTCAGCGCCTGCGTGTAAAGCGTGTGCAGGATCGCGTGGCCGGTGCGGTCGGCCGCGGCGCAGGTGCGCTGCGCGACGCCTTCGCCGTAGCGCGTGGTCATGCCGCCGAACGGGCGCTGGTAGATCTTGCCTTCCGGCGTACGCGAAAACGGCACGCCGAAGTGCTCGAGTTCGATGATGGCCGGAATGGCCTCGCGGCACATGTACTCGATCGCGTCCTGGTCGCCCAGCCAGTCGCCGCCCTTCACGGTGTCGTAGAAGTGGTAGCGCCAGTCGTCCTCGCCCATGTTGCCGAGCGCGGCGGCCACGCCACCCTGCGCCGCGACGGTGTGCGAACGGGTCGGGAAAACCTTGGTCACGCAGGCGGCCGACAGTCCCTTGGCGGCAAGGCCCATGGTCGCCCGCAACCCCGCACCGCCCGCGCCAACCACCACCACGTCGTATTGATGCGTTTCGACCTTGTAACTTTCAGAAGGCATGTCTTTCCCTTTTCCCGGACCCGTCCAACGCGATCCGGTCAGCGTGGTTCGATATCAGTAGTAGCCGGTGCCCGTCAGCCACACCGAAAGCACGGCCATCGCGCAGGCCAGCGCCGCCAACACGGCACCGAAGCGCAACGCGATCTGCAGGGTCACTTCCAGCCAGCGTGTGTGCACGTAATCCTCGATGACCACCTGCAGCCCGAGCGCGCCGTGCCAGAACAGGCACACGCTCAACACGACCAGGAAGATCGCGTGCACCGGCTGCGCGATCGACGCCAGTACTTCCGGGTAGGTCGCGTGCAACAAACCACCCACGAGGAACAGGAACCAGATCGACAACGGGACCAGCGCGACCGCGGTGACGCGCTGGATCCACCAATGATGGACACCGGTGCCCGATGCGCCATTGCCACGCGCCACTTTCAGTGGCGTACGCAGGCCCTCCTGCCCGGGGTAAGCGCTCATGCCGCACCTCCGGCCATGTGCAGGACCAGGAAAATCCAGACCAGCACCGTCAGCACCACGCTGAGTGCGATCACGCTCCAGCCGGCCTTCCAGTAAACCGGCGCGAACTCGCGGTCGCGGCGCGCGGGCCCGAAGCCCTGCCCCACGTCGTGCAGCAGGTGGTAGATGCCGTTGCAAAGATGGAAGAGCAGCGACCATGTCCACAGGAACAGTAGGATCATTCCGACCAGGCTGCCGCAGAATGCCGCGAATACATCCCATGCCGCGCCACTGGATGCCGCCGCGATCAATCCCCACGCCACCAGCAGCGCACCAAGGCAGAGGAACAGGCCGGTCAGCCTGTGCAGCGTCGATTGCAGCATGTTGACGCGCCAGCGATAGATGCCGAGATGCGGCGACGTCGGTCGGGTATTGGGCATGGACAAATTCCTGGTCACGGCTTGCGGGTGCTGCCCCAATGTCGGCGAAACCGCCGACGATCACCCACCATTCTCGCACGAATCACAAAGACACTGCGACCGATGCCACGCACGGCGTCTCAAAAATCTATGCAGCGGCCATTCTTTTCCCAATCGCCATAACGGGTCGGGTCCAGCGCATCGCCTTCGGGCGTCGGACGTTCGCGTGGCGCGCTTGCAGGCGGCGCGGCGGGTGCCCTCGCCGGATCGGGTTGCGTATCCGGATGTTCGTGTTCGCTTCCTTTGTCAGTCATTGCTGCGCCACCACTTGCTCGAGGCAACGCGTATTGTCGCACCCGCCATCGCTGCATGCGCGCACCACACTGTACCCTTGTGCACCACGCATTCCCTGCCACGCCATGCATCCTGTCCTCCCCGAAGTGAATTGCCTGTTGATCGAGGGCCCGGACGCCCGGCGATTCGCCCAGGCCCAGTTTTCCGGCGACGTTGGGTCCCTGGCGGAAAGACGATGGCGGTGGAATGCATGGCTCGATGCACGGGGCCGCGTGCAGGCGCTGATGCACCTGGCCAATCTCGGAGGCGAGCGCTTGCTTGCCGTCCTTCGAGGCGGCAATGCCGAAACGACACGTGCCGGTCTCGCCCGCTCCGTGTTTCGCGCAAAGGTATCCGTGACCGTGCGTGTCCTCAGCGGCCATGCCGATGATGCGCTGCCGATCGGACACGTCGATGCCGGCTCGCACGGTGACATCGCCATCGGCTACGGCGACCGCAGCCTGCGCTTGAAGGCGCCAGGCACCCCCGCCAATCCGGGGGTCGCGAACGCATGGCGGCTGGCGGACATCCGTGCCGGCTGGCCGACCTTGCCTGCTGGCGACGCGCATTTCCTGCCGCCGGCCTTGTCGCTGGGACGGCTGGGCGCCGTGTCACTCGACAAGGGTTGCTATCCCGGACAGGAGATCGTGGCGCGGCTGCACTATCGCGGGGGCCACAAGTCCTGCTTGTGCCACGTGCGCGGACCGGTGCCGCTGGAGACGGGAGCCACCCTGCACGCCGGGGCCATCGGCCCTGTCCGGGTGCTCGATTGCGCGATGGCCGGCGACGCAGCCGAGGCGCTCGTGGTGACGCCCGAAGTGCAAGTAAATGCATTCAATATCTTGCATGCAGAATACGATGTTGTATCGAGATACAACGCGTAACCCAATCTAAACGCCGCGATTGCTTTACGGATTTTTTACGCCCTGGCACTTGCGCGTGACCGGGGTCGCACCTACCCTTCGCGCAGCTTCGCAAGCCGGGCCTGCCTCGTGGCCCGGTCTGCATGCGGTCCGGAAGATCCGCACCGCGTGCCAGACGGCGACGAACGCCGCACACAAACGTATTGGCGCAGTGCGGAACCTGCCAGCCCCGGCCCTTTGCCGGCGATCGCTTCCAGGCCCGGGCCAAATACTCCATCCACTTGCGGCGCAGGCCTTTGGCCCGCCGTGTTCCAAGCCAGGTGCCGGCCTGATCCGG
>DATEKI010000192.1:0-3912 GCA_035277545.1 Rhodanobacteraceae bacterium
GACGAGGAAAACGCCAAGGCCGCGCGGCCCGACGTACCACGTGTTGCCGTAGATGCGAAAAGGTTTTTGCGGCGCCATCCATGACGGATTTTCCGCGATGTTGGCGCGCTCCGATGCCGGCATCCGGAACGGAGCCGCCGATGCGGGAACACTTGCCGCGCTCTGCTGCGCATGAAGGCCCGGGGCAACCAGACAAGAGAGGAGAACCGCAGCCAGTGCCATGCGCATGGTCGAGGCTGCCTTGCAGGAGAAGCGCTCAGCATAGGGCACGATTCCCTTTCCGGCGATCAGCGTGGAACTTTCGCTACGACATGAAGCGCGTTACCCGCCCTTGGCTATCCGTCGCCTCGAACCCGCCGGCCCTGCATCAGCGCCGCGACGTGCAGCATCAGGAACAGCGGCACGAGGAAGACCGGCACGATCAGCAACGGCAACGTCGCCATGGGCGCGGTGCCGATGGTTCCCGGCGCCGCCATCGCCATCGAAGCGCCGAGGCCGAGGGCGACCACGAGATCGAGAATGCCCAGCCAGTTCCAGCGGACGAATGCGCGACTCGCGGCGAAATCCGGGTGACGCGTGAGGCCGAGAATCATCCACGGTGCGGCGAACCCGACGGCCATGTCCCCCAGCCCGGCAGGCAGCGCGAACAAACCCGGCAGCACCTTGTACGCATACAGGAACAGGAAGCCCAGGCCGGCGAAGCGCCACGCCTGCATTCCCGCGATCAGGCGCAGGTCCAGCGTGAGGATGAAAGCGCGGAATCTCGTCGAGGCCCGCAACCACGCGAAGAAGATCAGCAGCGGCGCCGTGAAGCCGATCGCCATGCCGATGGGCGGCGCGCCCGGCTTGCCGAGGAAGTCGCCTTGGGCGCCGAGCGTCGCGACCAACCCGAACCAGATGGCGAGAACGGAGATGACGCCGAGGCGGATGCCGCTGAACCCCGTGGAATCGGCCGGCGGCGGAAGAACGGTCGTTGACATGGCAATGCTCCAGTAACTTGCATTTTGCAAGTGAGCGCGAACCGTAGCATACTGACTTGCAGCTCGCAAGTTGCTCGGATCCGCCATGGGTACCGCCAAGCCTTTCACGCGCTCGCCCTGTGCGGTCGCCAACTCGCTCGACATCGTCGGCGACAAGTGGTCGCTGCTGGTGGTACGCGACCTGCTGCACGGCAAGCGTACCTACGGGGAGCTCGCGGATTCGCCGGAACACATCCCCACCAACATCCTCGCGGATCGCCTCAAGCGCCTCGAAGACGCCGGCATCGTCAGCAGCGCCCCCTATCAGGAACGTCCGGTGCGCTATGCCTACTCGCTGACGCCCAAGGGCAAGGACCTTGGCGACGTATTGCTCGCCTTCGTTCGCTGGGGCAAGCGGCACATACCGGGTACGGTGGTGTTGGGCAAGGCGGAGACTGGGCCTGCGGCGCGCAAACCGGCTACGCGCCGCGCGCGGCTGAAACGCGGGAGTTAGGCGGTCCATCCTCCCCTGCAAACGACGATCGCTAGAATGATTGGCTCGACAGCAAATCAGCCGGTCTAGCGGCTTCGCGCATGCACCTCGCCCGCAACCTCATCCTCAACACCGACAGCTACAAGGCCAGCCACTGGTTGCAGTATCCGCCGGGTGTCGATGCGACGTTCTTCTATCTCGAAAGCCGCGGCGGTGAATACGAGCGCACGCTGTTCTTCGGTTTGCAGTCGATCCTGAAGGAATACCTGTCGAAGCCGGTGACGACGGCGATGATCGACGAGGCCAAGGCGTTCTTCGCCGCGCACGGCGAGCCATTCAACGAAGCCGGTTGGCGGCACGTCGTCGATGCGCACGGTGGAAAACTGCCGCTGCGCATCCGCGCGGTACCGGAAGGCACGGTGGTCCCGACGCACCAGGCACTGATGACCATCGAGAGCACCTGTCCCGATTGTTTCTGGGTGCCGTCGTACGCGGAAACGCTGCTGATGCGGGTGTGGTACCCGGTCACGGTCGCGACGGTCAGCTGGCACGTCAAGCAGACGATTCGCGAATTCCTCGAACGCACCAGCGACGACGCGGCCGCGCAGGTTCCGTTCAAGTTGCACGATTTCGGATCGCGCGGCGTGTCCAGCGCGGAGTCGGCGGCGCTGGGCGGGATGGCGCACCTGGTGAATTTCAAGGGCACCGACACGGTGCTGGGCGTACTCGCGGCGCGCGAATATTACGGCGAGGCCATGGCGGGCTTTTCGATTCCCGCCGCCGAGCACAGCACCATCACCGCATGGGGCAAGGAACATGAACTCGACGCCTATCGCAACATGCTGCGCCAGTTTGCCAAACCGGGTTCGGTCGTTGCATGCGTGTCGGACAGCTACGACCTGTTCCACGCGATCGAAGCGATGTGGGGCGGCACGTTGCGCGAGGAAGTCATCCGGAGCGGCGCGACGCTGGTCGTGCGTCCCGACTCCGGCGACCCCGCCGACGTCGTGCATCGCACGCTCAGCATGTTGAACGCGGCATTTGGCAGCACGGTCAACGCGAAGGGTTATCGCGTGCTGAACCACGTGCGCGTGATCCAGGGCGACGGCGTGAACCCCGATTCGATCCGGTTGATCCTGGAGCGGATCACGCACGCGCGCTATTCCGCCGACAACATCGCGTTCGGGATGGGCGGGGCGCTGCTGCAGAAACTGGACCGCGACACCCAGAAGTTCGCGCTGAAGTGTTCGGCCGCGCGCATCGACGGTCAATGGCGGGACGTGTTCAAGGACCCTGTGACCGATCATGCCAAGGCTTCGAAACGCGGACGCCTGACGCTGGCGCGGCATCGCGAACACGGCACCTTCAAGACGATCGCGTTGCCGGATGGCGCGATCTCGGGCGACGCTTCGATGCTCGGACCGGGCTGGCACGACGCGCTGGAAACGGTGTGGGAGGATGGGTCGCTGCTGCGTGACTGGGCTTTCGCGGACGTGCGCACGCGCAGCGCCGCGTAGCCAAGGGGCAACGCGTTCCTCGAGGGACCCGTGATCACGGCCAGGCTGTCGTCGGGGGCGCCGTCAATGGAAATCGCGCGAGCGCGTGTCCAGTTCCCCCAACAGCGCCGTCCAGTCATGCAGGCGTTCCGCGATCAGGTGCTGCACGCCATGCCGGCTTTCGAGCTTGCCTTCCACCGCGAGCAGGCGCGATTCCAGCAGCTCGCGTCGCTGGCGTTGCGCGAGGTCGCTCCAGACCACCACGTTGGTCATGCCGTCTTCGTCTTCCAGCGTCATGAAGATCACGCCGCTGGCGGTCTGCGGACGCTGGCGCAGGGTCACGAGGCCCGCGGTGCGCACTTGTGCGCCGTTGCCACAGCGCTTCAGTTCCGCCGAGCGCCGGCAGCGCCGGCGCGCGAGCAGCGCGCGCAGGAATGAAAGTGGATGCGGGCCAAGCGTGGTGCCGGTCAACGCGTAATCGGCGCGCACGTCTTCGGCGCGCGTCGGCACCGGCAATGCGACTTCGGTTTCAGCGACGGTCGGTATGTCCGCGAACAGCGGTGTGGGCGATTCCACGCCGGCGATGCTCCAGCGCGCACGGTGCCGGTGACCGGCAAGCCCTCGCAATGCACCGGCGTCGGCCAGCAACGCGCGCTGACGCGCGTCCAGTCCCGCACGCGCACACAGGTCGGCCACATCGCTGAACGGCTGTCGTGCGCGCCTTGCGGCGATGGTGTCCGCGGCGTCTTCCGGAAAACCGCGGATCATACGCAGGCCCAGGCGGATCGCGGGCCATATCGCACCCGGCGGCGTCTCCGGCACGCAATCCCAGACGCTGTAACGCACGTCCACCGGCAGCACGCGGATGCCGTGCCGGCGCGCGTCCTGCAGCAACTGGTCGGGTGAGTAAAAGCCCATCGGTGCGGAATTGATCAGTCCGCACGCGAACGCCGCCGGCTCGTGG
>DATEKI010000193.1:0-18218 GCA_035277545.1 Rhodanobacteraceae bacterium
TGGCACACGCCCGATTACTGGTCGCCGCGCTGGGCCACGCCGACGCGCAACAACAACTACGACACCGCCAAGTATCCCGAGATGTGGAAGCGCTTCGTCGATTTCACCCACAAGCAGATCGACGAGATCACCTCGCAGTACGGCCGCATCGACCTGATGTGGCTGGATGCCGGTTGGGTGAACGCGCAGGGCCATCCGGATGCGAAAGCCTACGGCATGGAAGTGCCGTGGGCGCAGGACATCGACATGCCGCGGCTCGCCACCATCGCGCGCCGCAACCAGCCCGGCATCATCCTGGTCAACCGCGCCGACGGCGGTCCGTACGAGGATTACCGCACGCCCGAACAAACGGTGCCGAAGCAGCCGCTTCCGTATCCGTGGGAAACCTGCATGACCATGGGCAAGTCGTGGTCATGGGATCCGCACGATGAATACAAGTCGCCGCGCGAACTGGTGCACACGCTGGTCGAGATCGTGGCCAAGGGCGGTAATTTGTTGTTGGGCATCGGCCCGCAGGGCAACGGCGAATTGCCGGCGACGGCGCTGGAGCGATTGCGGGCAATTGGCGCATGGATGCAAATCAACGGTCCAGCCATCCACGCGAGCCACGCCATCGCGCCCTATGCCGAAGGCAAGTTCCGTTTCACGCAGCTCAAGGACGGCAGCGTCAACGCGATCTGGCTTGCCGATGCGGACGAACACGCACCTCCGGCGAGTATCGAACTGCACGGCTTCCAGCCCGCGGCAGGTGCGCATCTGCAGGTGTTGGGCGTAGCGGAGCCGGTGGCATGGCAGCCGCGCGGCTCGGGTTTCCGCGTCGAGCTGCCTGAAGCCGTACGCCGCCAGCTGGCCGGCGCGTTGGCCTGGACGCTGCGTATTCCTGCGCTTCGCGCCTGAATACTGAATTTCGCCGCACCGCAGCAAGAACTTTCGCATTGGTCGGGGCTTCCCAAGGCGATCCGAAGGTTTTACCATGCCTCGCACAGGGTTTCATGGGTGCATCGCTGGCTCAAAATTGAACCACAGGGTTTCGGCCGATCTGGGAGGCTCGTCCATGCAACACATCATTTTCCATCGCAATGCACTGGCACTGGCCCTGTCGGCCGCGTTGCTGATTCCGTGCGGGGCCTTTGCCCAAACCACGCAACCTGGCAGCGATCAATCGACCGCAGGGCAGCAGCCCGCTCAGGCGACAAAAAAGAAAACCCTGCAGGAGGTCACGGTCCTCGGCTCACGCATTCCCCGTACCGAAATCGAAGGCGCCGCGCCGGTGCAGATCATTACCGGCGTTCAGATCAAGGCGCAGGGTTACACCACCCTGTACCAGTTCCTGCAATCGCTGCCGCAGACATCGGGCAACTCCGATTTCGGAAGCCGTCCAACGACCTGGGGTAGCACGGCCGTGAATGCACGTCCCGTCGACTTGCGCGGCTTGGGACCCCAATACACCTTGTTGCTGGTCGACGGCCATCGCGTGGTCGACTACCCGCAGCCGCAGAACCAGTGGTTCGGTCACTACTCGTTCCAGAATGCGGCCAACATCCCGACCGGGATGATCGACCGCGTGGAAGTGCTGGCCACGGGTGCTTCGGCCATTTACGGATCCGACGCCATGACAGGCGTGGTCAACGTGATCCTGAAAAAGCAATACCAGGGTGATGACCTGACATTGCAGATGGGTGGGGACACCCGTGGCGGCCAACAGTTCGGCGATTTCACCTGGACGGGCGGACGTTCGGGCGACAAGTGGAACATCGTCTACAACTTCGAGCATTCCAATCGCGCGGCGCTATGGGGCAAGGATCGGCCATGGACCGACTCGGAAGCGGACGCAGGTTATGGCACGTGGGGTCCAAGCGCGCGCATGTTCGGTTACCACACCTACGACGCGATCTCGCTCTACGACGCCAACGGCAACTACATCACCCCACCGGCAGGTTCGTGCGGCCAATTCCAGAATTTCTCGCTGGCGCACTACCAGACCATCGCGACCAGCGGAGACCAGGTCACGGGACCGGTCACCGATCACGGCTACTACTGCACCCAGCACGACCTGTTCCGCAACTGGGTGCTTGCGCCGGGGTTCCTCACCAACAATTTCTACGTTCGTGGCGATTACGAAATCAACCCGAATCTCGACGTGTACGGATCGGTGGCCATGTACAACACGACGGGCTGGTCACAGACCCAGCGGCCGTTCGCGTATGCCATGGGCGGCCTGCCGCTGCCGTTCTACGACCAGGGCAGCGGACAGATCATTACCAACTATCTGCGGCAGTTGACCGCCGCGGAAATGGGCAACCAAGGCAATACCTACGACAAGGAAAAGTATTGGGACATCCGCGTGGGCGTGAGGGGAGGCATCCTGGACAACCGGTTCAACTGGGATCTGGAACTCGGCAGCCAGAAGTACATCGTGCACGAGGATTACACGGGCCTCAACGAACAAGGCATGTTCGATTTCTTCTTTGGCCCGCAGCTCGGCACCACCACGATCAACGGCACGACGTATCCGGTTTACAATGTCAACCAGCAGCGCTTCTGGAACCCGATCACGCCGGCCGAGTATTCGACCTTTGGCGTCGCGGGTACCAACAGTTCGGCCTCGTGGCGGGACAACGCCTCGTTCAACGTCAACGGCGATCTGTTCAATGTCCCTTGGGACGGCAAGCCCATAGGCTGGGCGGCTGTGTTGGAAGCCGACCACCAAGGCTATGAACTGAATCCGGACTCCCGCGGGAATACGCTCAATTTCGGCGACCCATTCCAGGACTACAACACCGGTGGTGGCACCCGTACGCATTACGCGTTCGGCACCGAGTTCCGCGTTCCGATTCTGGATACCCTGACTTGGGACATCGCGGGCCGCATCGACAAATACAACGACGCCAGCATCGCCAACATCGCACGAACCTGGAACACCGGCATCGAATGGCGGCCGATCAAGGGCCTGCTGCTGCGCGGCACCTACGGCACCAACTTCAAGGCGCCGGGCATGGATGCGATCTACATGCAGCAGTCGGCGTCGACCGTCGGCATCTATGCCGATCCGTTGCAATGCATCCAGACCCACAACACCAACTGCCAAGCATTCCAGCACTCGACATATTTCACCTTGTTCTCCGGCGGCAACCCCAACCTGCTGCCGCTGACCGGGCATTCCTGGACCTATGGCTTCGTCTGGGACATTCCGCATGTCGAGGGACTCTCGCTTTCGTCCGATTTCTGGCACGAAACGATCAACAACGAGATCCAGTTCATCGGGTTGGACCAGGTGCTGACTGACGAAGCCGGCTGTTTGACCGGGCTGCAGGTGAGCGGTGCACCGTATACCGCGCACACGCCTGGTTCCACATATTGCCAACTTGCGATCGCCGACGTGCAGCGCGATGCGAGCGGCAACATCGTGACGGTCCACACCGGCCCGATCAACGAGTCCTATCAATCCATCAGTGGGGTCGATACAACGGTGGACTACGCTTGGCAGACCGAGAACTGGGGTGACTTCAAATTCCAGATTCATTGGACGGACAACCTGAAGTGGGAGTCCCGCACGCTGCCGAACGATCCGCTGCTCAATACCCGAAACCAACGTGTGCAAAGCAGGATCACTGCATCTTTGGACTGGAGCCGGGGGCCGTGGAACGCGACGCTGTACGGCCTGCGCTGGGGCGGTGTGGAGCAGCAGAACTACAATGGCTGTGAGGTGTTGCCCAACGGCATCCAACCGTCAGTCGGTGATCCCAATTGCATCGTCTTCAAGGGCAATTACCAGCCGTGGGTCATCTACAGCGGATCGGTGGGCTACCAGTTCGACAAGCGCGTGAAGATGACCCTCACCGTGAACAACATCTTCGACAAGGTTGGCCCGATCGGGTACTACTCGGGCGGCTTCGAGTTCATCCCGACTTCGCAGGGCGACGACTACAGTGGCCGCCAGGTGTTCGTGACCATCAACTACAAGCTCGATTGACCGGATTGGTGTGATTGAAGCGCTCCAGCGTCGAGTATTGCCCCGGCTTCGGCCGGGGCTCTTCTCGATGCAGGCGGGCGCGCAAACGCCCCTGTCATGACGGTGATCGATGCGCACGTGCACTTCTGGCGGATCGGCCACAACGATTGCACGTGGCCGCCGCCCGAGCTGGCCGCGATCCATCGGGATTTCCTGCCCGATGATTGGCAACGCGTTGCGCAGACCTGTGGCGTCGATGCGGCGATCGCGGTGCAGTCACAACCCAGCGGGCGTGATACCGGGTGGCTGCTGGAATTGGCGCGCGACGACGTGCGTATCGCGGGGGTGATCGGTTGGGTGGACCTGTCCGCACGCGATGCGCCTGACCGCGTCGCCGCGCTGGCGTCACACCCGAAACTGCGCGGCTTGCGGCCGATGCTGCAGGAGCTGCCCGATGACGACTGGATTCTGCAATCGTCATTGAAGCCTGCGATCGACGCGATGGTCGCGCAGGGGCTGTGTCTTGACGCACTGGCGCGTCCGCGCCACCTGCCGCATTTGTCGCGGCTCGCCGAACGGCATCCGGCGTTGCGCATCGTGATCGACCACGCCGCGAAACCGGACGTTGCGCACGGCGTCATCGAGCCGTGGCGTAGCCAGATCGCAGCGTTGGCCGAACATCCAAACGTATTCTGCAAGTTGTCCGGCCTGGTGACGGAAGCGGGCGGCGGCTGGCAGCCGGATGATCTGCGGCCGTACGTCGGACACCTGCTCGCGACGTTCGGGTCGCAGCGCCTCCTGTGGGGCAGCGACTGGCCGGTCGTCAACATGGCAGCCGATTATTCGCGCTGGTTCGACCTGGCCGGCGACCTCGCGCGCCTGGCGGGCGGCGAACGCGCGGCGCTGTTTGGCGGCAACGCGGTTCGGGTTTACGGTATCGGGAACTGAGGAAGGGGAAAGACATGCCACGCACGATCGCCGGCTTGCTGATCTGCATCGCGATGGCGGCGTACATGCCCGCGGCGCGGGCGCAATTCAACATCCTGCCCAGGCCGCAGCACCTGACGCAGGGGCAGGGCGCATTCGAACTGCGCGACGGCGCTGCAATCGCGGCGCCCGCCGACGCGCGCGGGCAGTGGGTCGCGGGATTCCTGCGTGACGCGATCCAGGCACAGACGGGCGTCGAGCTGCGGGTCGTCGCGGCGCCCGATCGCGGCCGGATCAGCTTGCGCATCGATCCGTCGGTCCACGGCGACGAAGCCTATCGGCTGGACGTGACGCGCAAACGAGTCACGATCTCGGCCGCGGGCGAGCGCGGGTTGTTCTGGGGCGTGCAAACCTTCCGGCAGTTGCTGCCATTGCAAAACGAGGTGCCGCCAGCGATCCCGGCGGTCAGCATCGAGGATGCGCCCCGTTACGCATGGCGTGGCGTGATGCTGGACGTGTCGCGGCATTTCTATCCGGTCGATTTCATCAAGCGCCAGATCGACCTGATGTCGTACTACAAGTTCGACATGTTCCACTGGCACCTCACCGACGACCAGGGTTGGCGCATCCAGATCAAGCGCTATCCGAAGTTGACCAGCGTGGGCGCGTGGCGCAAGGAGGCCGACGGCAGCCGTTATGGGGGCTTCTACACGCAGGATGAGATCCGCGACGTGGTCCAATACGCGCGCCAGCGCAACGTGACGGTGGTTCCGGAGATCGAGATGCCGGGACACAGCAGCGCCGCGATCGCGGCGTATCCGGAATTGTCGTGCAGCGGCAAGCCGATCACCGTGCCCGCGACATGGGGCGTGTTCCGCAACGTCGATTGCGTGGGCAAGGATGCGACGTTCGCGTTCCTCGAAAACGTGGTGGACGAAGTGATCGCGCTGTTCCCGTCGCCTTACGTCCACATCGGCGGCGACGAGGTGCCCGAAGGCGTATGGGACGACTGCAACGCGTGCGCGCAGCTCGCCGCGGCGAACGGCTTCAAGGACGATGAACAGGGGTTGCACGGCTACTTCGTGGGCCGCATCCAGAAGTACCTGGCATCGAAGGGCAAGACGCTCATCGGCTGGGACGAAATCCTCGAAGGCGGCGTCAGCCCCGATGCGATCGTCGAAGTCTGGCATCTGCCCAGCGGCGCGTATGGCGGCAGCAATGAAACCCTGAAGCAGGCGTTTGCCAACGGCAATCGCGTGGTCATCGCCGGGCCGTTCTACCTCGACACGCCGATCGACCGCATGACGCTCGAAGATCTCTACCGCAACGATCCGTTCGATGACCCGGTATTCACGCGGCATCCCGGCAAGGTGCTGGGTGGCGAGGCGCCGCTATGGAGCGAACAGGCGACGCCGCTGAACGGCGCGGCGCGGCTGTATCCGCGGCTGCTGGCGATCGCGGAACACCTGTGGAATCCGGCCCGCGGCGACTGGCGCGATTTCCTGTTGCGCGCGCGTGCGCAGGAAGCCTGGCTGGCAGCGCGGCAAGTCGCGTACGGTCCCGAGGGCAAGGACATCGTGGACTACCACGTGGATTTCAATCCGGCCTACAGGCGCTGGCGCATCCGCGCCGCGCGCGGTTTCGATGACCTGCGCCTGCACTACACCATGGACGGCAGCGAGCCGACCGCGGCGTCGCCGTCGTTCGGCGATGTGCTGGACCTTTACGCGCCAGCGACCATCACGGCCGCCCCGTTCCGCGGCGACGTGCAGTACCAGGCCTCCGAAACCTTCAACTTCCTGCCGAACCTCGCGCTGGGCGATCCGGCCACGTTCGCCACGCCACCCGCGTCGCGCTACGACGGCGGGCCGCTGCAACTCACCAACGGCATCCTCGGCAGCGGCGATATCCGCGACGGCAACTGGGATGGCTGGCAGAACGCCGACATGGACGCGACGATCGACCTGCAGCAGCCCACGCGGATCCACTCGATCGAAGCGCGCTTCCTGCAGGATCCGGGTTCATGGATCCTGCTGCCGCGCGCGGTGAGCTTCGAGGTTTCCGACGACGGCAAGACCTGGACAACCGTGCAGACCACGCCGTTGAACCCGGACCCGAACGACTCGCAAAGCGCGGTGCGTGAGGTGACCTTCAAGGCGGCGTCTCCACTCAAGACCCGCTACATCCGGGTCGTGGCGACCCGCTACGGCCAGCAGGTCAACGGCATCGACACGTGGATCTTTTCGGACGAGATCGTCGTGAAATGACAAGGCTGCACGCCGGCTGGAGCTTGGGGCGGCTGGCCGCTCTGGCTACCCTCGCGATGCTGCCGTCGCTGTCGAATGCGCTCACCACCCAGTCGCTGGACTCGGGTTGGCAGTTCCGGATCGCGCCCGGCGATGCCCATGCGGCCGCGCATCCGCGTGCCGGGCAATGGCTGTCGGCGATGGTGCCCGGTTCGGTGCAGACCGACCTGATGGCGCTGAAGCTGATCCCCGATCCGTACTGGCGCGACGACGAGGCCAAGATTCAGTGGGTGGGGCTGTCGAACTGGCAATATCGCACGCGATTCGATGTCGATGCCGCAACACTCGCGCGTCGGCATGTCGACCTGGTGTTCGACGGCCTCGACACTTTCGCCGACGTGTATTTGAACGGCCACAGGATTCTCTCCGCCGACAACATGTTCCGGCGTTGGCGCGTGCCGGTAAAGGCGCTACTGCGTGCGGGCGCGAACACGCTGGAAGTAAGACTGCATTCGCCCATCGAACGCCTGCAGCCGTGGCTGTTGAAGCAACCGTACGCGCTGCCGGGCGAGTTCGATTCGGCGTTCGGCGACGAGCCCAAGGGCAGGCAGACCGCCAACTACGTGCGCAAGGCCGCCTATCAATATGGTTGGGACTGGGGTCCGCGCGTCGTCACCGAAGGCGTCTGGCAGGACGTCAAGCTGGAAAGCTGGGACGCCCTGCGGCTGGCGGATTTCCATATCGCGCAGCAGTTGGTGTCGGCCGATGCTGCGAAGCTCGATGCGCAGATGGACATCCAGGCCGATGCATCAACGTCAGCAAAACTCGTGTTGAGCTGGCGCGCGCCCGATGGCAGCACGCAATCGCTGCAACGCGATGTCGCATTGAAAACGCGCGACAACGCCGTTGCGATTCCTTTTGAAATCGCACACCCGCAACGCTGGTGGCCGGTCGGCTACGGCAAACCGAATCTTTATGACTTCCACGTCGAGCTCACGGCAGGCGGCAAGGTTCTGGCGAGCGGTGACAAGGAAACGGGGCTGCGCAGCGTCGAGCTGCGTCGCCGCAAGGACCAATGGGGCAAGAGTTTCGAATTCGTCGTCAACGGCGTGCCGATCTTCGCCAAGGGCGCCAATTTCATTCCGCCCGGCATTTTCCCGACGCGCGTCACTCCCGCGCGTATCCGGCAGCTGCTCGAGTCCGCGCGCGATGCCAACATGAACATGCTGCGCGTGTGGGGTGGCGGCTATTACCTGCCGGATGATTTCTACGCGATGGCCGACAAGCTGGGCCTGATGGTATGGCAGGACTTCATGTTCGGTGGCGCGATCCCGCCGTCGGATCCGGCATTCCGCGACAACGTGCGCGTCGAGGCCACCCAGCAGGTGCAACGCCTGCGCGACCACCCTTCCATCGTCCTGTGGTGCGGCAACAACGAAGTCGAGACGGGCTGGGAATCCTGGGACGACCGCAAGGCGTTCAAGAAAACCCTCACGGCGGCGCAACGCCAGCACATCGAACAAGGCATGCGTGAATTGTTCGATCACACGCTGCGCGATGTCGTCGCGAAGAACGCGCCGGACGTTCCGTACTGGCCCAGCACGCCCGGCACTGATTACGACGGTCCCGTCAACGTCACGAATGATGGCGACTACCACTACTGGAACGTGTGGTCGGGCGATGCACTGCCGGCGACGGCGTATCTCGACGTGACGCCGCGCTTCATGTCCGAATATGGCCTGCAGTCGATGCCCGTGATGCAAACCATCGACGCCTTCACCGAACCGTCCGATCGTTCGATCGATTCGAAGGTGATGCGCGCGCACCAGAAATTCGATGGCGGCAACGGCAACCAACGCCTGCTCAAGTATGTCGAGCGCGAATTCGGCAAGCCGAAGGATCTCGCTTCATTCGCGTACCTGAGCCAGGTGATGCAGGCCGAGGGCATCCAGTTGGCGGCCGAGCACCTGCGCGCGTCGCGGCCCGAAAGCATGGGCTCGTTGTACTGGCAGCTCGACGACACGTGGCCCGGCATCACCTGGTCCAGCATCGACTGGTACGGCCGCTGGAAGGCGCTGCAGTACCACGCGCGGCGCTTCTACGCGCCATTGATGATCGCGGCCTTGCGCAACAAGGACATGACGACGGTGACGCTGGTCTCCGACCGCACCACGCCGGTCGCGGCGCAGTGGCGCCTGCGCGTAATGGATTTTACCGGAAAGGTGATCGCGCAGAAACAGGTCGATATCACGCTGGCGGCGCTATCGTCGACGCATGTCGCCACATTCACCGACGCGCAATTGCTGCACGGCGCCGATCCGCGCACGACGTTCGCGCTGTTTGATCTGCTGGTGGATGGCCGGGAGGTTTCACGCAACCTGGTGTTCTTCGATGAACCGAAGAACCTTGCGTTGCCGTTGCCACACATCCGCACGCAACTCGCAAGAACGAACGGTGGCTACGTGCTGACGCTCGAAAGCGGCACGCTGGCGCGCGAGGTCTGGGTTTCGTTCGACGACACCGACGCCGACATTTCGGACAACGCATTCGACATCCTGCCCGGCCAGCAGGTGACGCTTGCCGTACGCAGCAAAGCCACTCTCGACGCGCTGCGCAAGACGCTCAAGATAGGAAATTTGGCTGATGCGATGCAGGGCCGCGCACAATGAAGGCGGCATTGCGTGCGTTGTTGTCGATCGGCATGGCGGTGGCTGCGGCGGGCGTGCACGCAGCGCCGGACGACGCGACCGCGCGTGCGCAAGCCCTGGTCGCGAAACTGACGCTGAAGGAAAAGGTCGCGCAGTTGCAGGCCGGCGCGCCTGCGATTCCGCGTCTCGGCGTGCCAGCCTACACGTGGTGGAACGAAGGCCTGCATGGGCTCGCGCGTGGCGGCTTCGCGACGGTGTTCCCGCAGGCGATCGGGCTCGCCGCGAGTTGGGATCCGGCACTGCTGCAACAAGTGGGAACGGCGGTTTCGACCGAAGCGCGCGCGCGTTTCAACGCCGTTGGCGCAAACAACGCGCATGGGCGCTACCAGGGGCTCACGATCTGGTCGCCCAACATCAACATCGATCGCGATCCGCGCTGGGGCCGCGGCCAGGAGACCTACGGCGAAGATCCGTACCTGACCGGCCGGCTTGCCGTCGCGTTCGTACGCGGCATCCAGGGCGACGATCCCGCGCATCCACGTGCGATCGCCACGCCCAAGCACTTCGCGGTGCACAGTGGTCCCGAATTCGGCCGCCACGGGTTCGATGTCGATGTATCGCCGCACGATCTGGAGGCGACATACCTGCCGGCGTTCCGGGCGGCCGTGACGCAAGGGCACGCGGGCTCGGTGATGTGCGCATACAACGCGCTGCACGGCACGCCGGTGTGCGCGGACGAAGGCTTGCTCAACGCGACCTTGCGCGACGCCTGGGGCTTCCGGGGTTACGTCGTGTCCGATTGCGATGCCATCGACGACATGACGGAGTTCCATCACTTCAAGCCCGATGACGCGCAGTCCTCGGCTGCCGCGATCGAGGCTGGCACCGATCTCGATTGCGGCAGCGCCTATGCCTCGTTGGGCGATGCAGTGCGCAAGGGCTACGTGAAGGAATCGGTGCTGGACAAGGCGCTGGTGCGGCTGTTCGCGGCGCGCTACCGGCTCGGCATCCCGGGAGATAGCCACGGCGGCGCGTACGGGCGCATCGGCCTCGACCAGATCGACAGCGCCGCGCATCGCGCCTTGGCGCTGAAGGCCGCGCTGGAATCCATCGTCCTGCTGAAGAACGCGCACGCGACGTTGCCGTTGCACGCCGGCACGCGCATCGCGGTCATCGGCCCCGATGCCGACACGGTGGAGACGCTGGAAGCCAACTACCACGGCACCGCGCGTGATCCCGTCACGCCACTGGAGGGGCTGCGCCAACGTCTCGGTGCCGATCACGTGACCTACGCGCAAGGCGCGTCCGTCGCGGCCAGCGTACCGGTTCCGGTCCCGGAAACCGCGTTGCGCACCGACGGCAAGCCCGGTTTGAAGGGTGAGTATTTCGATCGCGCCGATTTTGACGGCGAGCCGCGCCTCACGCGCGTCGATCGCACCATCGACTTCGACTGGGACCATGTCGCGCCGGACGGCACACTCGACCCGAACCATTACGCGGTGCGCTGGACCGGCGAACTGGTGCCGCCGGGCACGGGCGATTACACGCTGGTGGTACACGTCGATCGCTGCTTCGATTGCCGCGGGCACGATCCGGTGCGGTTGTACGTCGATGGCAGGAAGCTTGTCGACAACCCCGGCAACGGCAGGCCCATGCTGGCGACCCTGCATTTCACGGATGCCTCGCCGCACGCGATCAGACTGGAAATGCTGCACGTTGGCCAGGACCAGGGCATCCGCCTGCAATGGTTGGCTCCCGCTGAAGCACGGCTTGCCGAAGCCGAAACGGCCGCGCGCGACGCCGACGTGGTGGTGGCCTTCGTCGGGTTGTCGCCGGATGTGGAAGGCGAGGAATCATCGCTGGACGTGGCAGGCTTCGACCACGGCGATCGCACCGACATCGCGCTGCCCGCGGTGCAACGCGCACTGCTGGAGCGCGTGGCCGCGACGGGCAAGCCATTGGTCGTGGTGTTGATGTCGGGCAGCGCGGTGGCGATCGACTGGGCGCAGCAGCACGCCGATGCGATCCTGGACGCGTGGTATCCGGGTCAATCCGGCGGCACCGCGATCGCGCGGGTGCTGGCGGGTGACTACAGTCCGGCAGGCCGCCTGCCGGTAACGTTCTATCGCGCGACGCGCGACCTGCCGCCCTACGTCAGTTACGACATGGAAGGTCGCACGTATCGCTACTTCAAGGGCACGCCGCTGTATCCGTTCGGTTACGGCCTGGGCTACACCACGTTTGCCTACGCCGATCCCGCGCTGTCGACCACGCAACTGAAAGCGGGAGCGCCGTTGAAGGTGAGTGCGACCGTGCGCAACACGGGCACACGCGCCGGCGACGAAGTGGCCGAGGTCTATCTGGATGCGCCGGACGTGCCGCTGGCGCCGCGCCACGCACTGGTCGGATTCGAGCGCGTACGCCTGGAACCGGGCGCAAGCCGCCGCGTGGAATTCGAGCTGTCACCACGCCAGCTGAGCACGGTCGATGCCTCAGGCCATCGCGCGGTGGTCGCAGGGCGCTATCGTGTCTTCGTTGGCGGCGGGCAACCCGGCGGTGCGCCGGGCGTCAGCGCTTCGTTTACGATCAGCGGTCGCGATATGCTGCCGCGATGAATGGATCCAGGACCGTTCGTGTTGAGCGTAGCGGAGCAGAGCTCCGCGAAGTCGAAACACGGAAACTGCGGAAATGCCCTTCGACTTCGCGCCTTTGGCGCTGCGCTCAGGGCGAACGGATTTCCAGATTTCCCGCAATAGATAGCTGTCACTCATGTCCGATCGTCGCGATTTCCTGAAACTGATCGGCGCCGCCACAGCGTACGGCACGCTCGGCATGTCCGCGCGCGGCATCGGTGCGGGCGTGGCGCCGACGGGTTTCCCGAGCAGGCGCCCGCCGCCATCGCAACGCAAGTTCACCAGTCCAGCCGTGGAGCGCGAGCTTGCGCGGGTGAAGTCGAAGATCGGCGATCCCGGGCTCGCGTGGCTGTTCGGCAACTGCTATCCGAACACGCTCGACACGACCGTCCATACCGGCGTGCTCGGCGGCAAGCCGGATACGTTCATCGTCACCGGCGATATCGACGCGATGTGGCTGCGCGATTCCTCGGCGCAGGTGTGGCCGTACCTGCCCCTGGCGAAATACGACGAGGCGTTGCGGCGGCTGTATCGCGGCCTGATCCACCGGCACGCGCGCTGCATCACGATCGACCCGTATGCCAATGCCTTCATGGCCGATCCGCACGCAAGGACGAATTTGTCGTGGGCGCAGCATGACGATACCGACATGAAGCCCGGCGTCGCCGAACGCAAATGGGAAATCGATTCACCGTGCTGGACCATCCGGCTCGCGCATGGTTACTGGAGAGCGACGGGCGACCGTGCGCCGTTCGACGACGATTGGCGCGCGGCGATGCACCTGGTGCTGCAAACGTTCCGTACCCAACAGCGCAGGCACGGCCGCGGGCCATACCATTTCCAGCGCGCCGCGGCCGCGCCCACCGATACCCTGGCGCTGGCTGGTTACGGTTGGCCGGGCAAACCCGTCGGCCTGGTCTTCTCGATGTTCCGGCCCTCCGACGACGCCGGCAAGTATCCGTTGTCCGTGCCGGGCAACGCGTTCGCGGTGGTGTCGTTGCGGCAACTTGCGGCCATGACGCGCAAGATGTTCGCAGACGAAGCCTTCGCGCGCGATTGCGAGGCGCTCGCCGATGAAATCCGGACAGCGCTCGAAAAACACGCACTGATGCGCGACGCACAGGGCAACGCGTTCTGGGCCTACGAGGTGGACGGCTTCGGCAACCAGTTGTTCATGGACGACGCCAATGTGCCGAGCCTGCTGGGGCTTCCGTATCTCGACTTCTGCAAGCGCGACGACGCGCGCTATCGAGCCACGCGTGCGCTGGCGTGGAGCGGACGCAATCCCTATTTCTTTTCCGGCAAGGCCGCCGAAGGCGTCGGCGGCCCGCACGAGGGCTTGCGGATGATCTGGCCGATATCGATCATGATCCGCGCGCTGACCAGCGACGACACCGGAGAAATCCGCCAATGCCTGCACTGGCTCGAGACGACCGATGCCGGGACCGGGTTCATGCACGAGGCGTTCGATCAGGATGACCCTTCGCGCTACACCCGCGCATGGTTCGCCTGGGCCAATTCGCTGTTCGGCGAACTCGTGGTCGACGTGGCGGCGCGACACCCGGCACTGTTGCGAGGCAGGTCGGGTTGACGCGGGCTTCATCGGCGGAAGCCCAACGTGTCGACGAAAAAAACGTCGGGACTCGCTTGAAGCCGCTCACCCGACCTGCGATGGATAATTCATTGCCCACTCGAGGAACACGACCATGGTGACACGCAGACGTTTCCTGCAAGGCGCGGTGACCGCGGCATTGCTGGGCCGCATCGATCCGCCGGCGGCCTGGGCTTCGGTGGGTGACGCCGGTGCGCGTGCCGTGAAGCCGGGCGCCGCCACCAGCGTATCGCGCTACGTCGATGTCTTCGTCGGCACCGGCGGCCACGGCCACACCTTCCCCGGCGCGACGGTGCCGTGGGGCATGGTGCAGCTGTCGCCCGACACCAACGACTTCGGATGGGATGCGTGCTCGGGTTACCACGAAGCCGACGGCTCGATCATGGGGTTCTCGCACACGCACCTGTCCGGCACCGGCGCCAGTGACATGCTGGACGTGCTGGTGATGCCGGCGCAGGGGCAGGTTTTGCTCGATCCCGGCGCGCGCGGCTTGCCGGATGAACTTTATTACTCTCGTTACGATGCCGCCGCGCACGGATCGCATCTCGCCGCCGACGTGGTGGCGCACCCCGGCAAGGGGTATCGCTCGCGCTTCGACAAGGCGTCCGAACACGCGGTGCCCGGTTACTACACGGTACGCCTCACCGACCACGACATCCTCGCCGAGCTGACCGCGACCGCGCGCGTCGGCCTGCATCGCTACACCTTCAACCGGCACGGCCCGGCGCACCTGCTGGTCGACCTCGCGCATGGCTACCACGACGAGGCCAAGGTGCCGTGCAAGGTTTCCGACGCCACGCTGGAAGTGGTCGGCAGCGACACCCTGGTCGGAAGCCGGCGCGTGCACCAGTGGGCCAACGGACGCTACATCTTCTTCGCGATGAAGCTGTCGCGGCCATTCGCGCGGGCCGAACTGTATTCGGAAGACAAGCCGCTTGCTTCCGCGGCAACCGCCAAGGGCGATCATCTGAAAGCCGCGCTGCATTTCGAGGACGCCCCGACGGCGCCGCTGCTGGTCAAGGTCGGCGTTTCCGCGGTGGACATCGACGGTGCGCTGCGCAACCTCGACGAGGAATTGCCGGGCTGGGATTTCGAGCACGTGCGCCGCGATGCGGCCGCGAACTGGGAACGCGAACTCTCGCGCATCAGGATCGAATCCGGATCGGACGATGTGCGCAAAACGTTCTACAGCGGGCTGTACCACGCGATGCTGGCGCCGACCCTTTTCAATGACGTGGACGGCCGCTACCGCGGCATGGACCTCAAGGTACACACGCTGCCGAAGGACTGGCACAACTACAGCACGTATTCGCTCTGGGATACTTATCGCGCGCTGCACCCGCTATACACGCTGTTCCAGGCCGGCAAGGTGCCGGACCTGGTGCAGGGGCTTGTGCGACAGGCCAACGAAAGTCCGCAAGGCCCCACGGTGTGGCCGCTGCAGGGCGTCGAGACCGGCACCATGATCGGCTACCACTCGATCGCCGTGATCGCCGAAGCACACGCGAAAGGCTTCGCCGGCATCGATTACGCTCAGGCGTGGCCGGTGTATCGCAAGCGTGCGATGAGCGACGACTACCGCGGCCTGCCGTGGTACCGCAAGCTCGGTTACATCCCCAGCGACAAGGAAGGCGAGGCGGTCAGCAAGACGCTGGAATATGCCTACGACGACTGGGCGATGGCGCATCTGGCGGAAGGCGTCGGCGAGCACGCGGACGCACAAGCCTTGCGCGAGCGTTCGCGCAACTACCGCAACGTGTTCGACCGCAAGCTCGGCTTCATGCGCCCGCGCGGCGTCGACGGGAAGTGGCTCGAACCCTTCGATCCGATCGAGATGGGCCATTCGGACAAGTGGCGCGACTACACCGAATCGAATCCGTGGGTGGCGACGTTCCTCAACCAGCACGATCTGTACGGGTACATGCGAATGTTCGGCGGCAACGCCGCGTTCGAGCGCAAACTGGACGAGCTGTTCACCACCGCACCCACGCTGCCGCCCGATGCCCCGCCCGACATCGCGGGCATGGTGGGCCAGTACGCCCACGGCAACGAACCGAGCCATCACATCGCGTACCTGTACGCGTACACGGGATCGCACTGGAAGACGCAGGCACGCGTGCGGATGCTGCTGGAAACCATGTATCGCGCGGCGCCGGACGGCCTCGCCGGCAACGAAGACTGCGGACAGATGAGCGCGTGGTACGTGCTGGGCGCGCTGGGTCTGTACGCGGTCGATCCGGTGAGTGCGAACTGGGTGTTCGGCAGTCCGCTGGTCGACCACGCGGAAATCGACGTCGGCGGCGGCCGGAAACTCACCGTCGAAGCGCGCGGCAACGGCAAGGGAAAGCCGTACATCCAGTCGGTGACATGGAACGGCAAGCCGTGGACTAAAAGCTGGATTGCGCACGCCGAACTCGCCAAGGGCGGCACGCTGGTGTTCGAAATGGGCGACGCGCCGAACAAGCAATTCGGCACCGCTTTGGAGGATCGCCCGCCGTCGTTTGGGCAGCCAGCACCCGCCAGTGTTTAGTTGGAGCGGGTCTTGAACTACCGCCGTCATTCCGGGGCGACCTGCGGCTTCATCGCAGGTCGAACCCGGAATCCATCTGGGTTTTTCGCGCAGGGCAACATGGATCCGGGTTTCCGCCGTGATGGGGCGGCGGCGGCGCCGGAATGACGACAGAGGGCAGGGATTCAATCAATGCGTGCAGCTGCTTCAATCTCCATCGCCGCTGCGCCGAACACCCCAAGTTGCCCGTGCTCGATCAGACGCACCGGCACGTTGGCAAGGAACGGCCGCATGACGCCCTTGTTGAGGAAGCGTGCGCGGAATTCGCTGGCCAGCAGGAAATCCTGGATGAAAGGCAGGATGCCGCCGGCGAGATAGACCCCGCGACCGGCCTTGAACATCACCGCGAGATCGCCCGCGAAACTGCCGAGCATCGCGCAGAACATCGACAACGCTTCGCGTGCGAGGGGATCGTTGCCTCCGAGCGCGGCAGCGCTGACCGCCGCCGGCTCCGCGTGGACAGCCGCGGCGCCTTCGATTTCCGCCAGCACGCGGTACAGGTTGACCAGTCCCGGACCCGACAGGACGAAGCCCGTGTGCACGTACGCGCGGTCGCGGCCGAGCCGGCGCAGCACCTCGATCTCGCGTTCGTTGCCGGGCGCGAGCGCGACGTGTCCCGCCTCGCTCGGCATCACCAGCGGCGCATCGCCGTTTGGCAACAACACCGCGCAGCCCAGGCCGGTGCCGGGGCCGACCACCACGGTGGGACCGGGCGTGCCCTTCGCGTCGATCACCGCGAGGCTGTCACCGACCGAAAGGAACCGGGTGCCACGCGCCAGGGCTTCGAAGTCGTTGACGATGTCGAGGCGGTCTAGGCCCAGGCGTTCGCGCAATTCGGAAATCCGGACCGGCCAGCGCAGGTTTTCCGAAACCAGTTCATCGCCGCGCAGGTAGCCGGCCACCGCCAGCGCGCAGCGCGCGATGACGCCATGGCCGCCTGCATGATGGGCCAGGAAATCCTGCAGGATTTCGCCGAGCCCGGGCCACTTGGCGCATTCGTAGACATGGCCCGCCAGCATCTCGATCGGCGGGTATGCGCCTGCGCGCGCCCGCAGCAGGCCGATGCGCGCGTGCGTGCCGCCGACATCCGCTGCAAGGATGAGGCGCCCGGCATCGGCGTTGTGCAGGGGATGCGATGGACTCATCGGGGCAATCGCGTCATCGCGGCGGGCAAGGGTGTTCTCATGTTTCATACGTGAATTGTATATGCATATACGAACGTTGGCATAATGGCAGCCCGGACAGCCGGAACAGCCAACGCCATGGGTGACGAGACGCGCGATACGACCGGGAGGCCAACAGTCAATGGTATGGGACGACGGGACTTCCTGCGCCTGAGCGTGCTGGCGCCATTGTCGGCGCTTGCCGCGTGTGCGGAAGTGACGCGGCCCGCAATGCCCGCACGAGCAGCCCGTGTGCCCGACGGGCGACCGCATCACTTCCGGTTGGCTGCGCGGCAATTCATGCTGGACGAAGCGCCGTTCACGATTCGCAGCGGCGAAATGCACCCGATCCGGATTCCGCGAGAGTACTGGCGGCATCGCATCCGCATGGCGAAGGCGATGGGGCTGAACACCATTTCGCTGTACGTGATGTGGAACGCGCTGGAGTCCGAACCCGGCGTGTTCGAT
>DATEKI010000194.1:0-5364 GCA_035277545.1 Rhodanobacteraceae bacterium
GCAGCACCGGCGTCACCAGGCCACGGTCGGTCGAAACCGCGATCGAGATGTCCTGGTAACCGTGGTAGATGATGTCATTGCCGTCCACCGACGCATTGACCACCGGATGCCGCTTCAGCGCCTCGCACGCGGCTTTCACGAAGAAGCTCATGAAGCCGAGCTTGATGCCGTGCGTCTTCTCGAACTGTTCGCCCACCTGCTTGCGCATCGCGACCACTTTCGAGAGGTTGACTTCGTTGAACGAGGTCAGCATCGCGATGGAGTTCTTCGACTGCATCAGGCGTTCGGCGATGCGCGCGCGCATGCGCGTCATCGGCACGCGTTCTTCCGGACGGGCGCCCGGCGTGGCAGGGCGCGTGGCCGGTGCCTGCGCGGCGACAGGCGATCCGCCCTTGGAGAAATTGACCAGGTCTTCCTTGGTCACGCGGCCACCGCGGCCTGTGCCGGAGACTTGCGAGGCGTCGATGTTCTCTTCGGTGGCGACGCGACGGCCGGCGGGCGACAGGCCCTCGTTCGCGCTGGCCGCTGACGGCGCAGGCTTGGCGGGTTCGGCCTTGGCCGGCGCGGCAGGTTGCCTGGTTTCCTGCTTGGCCGCGGCCGGCTTCGGCGCTTCCGCAACCGCGCCTTCCTCGAGGATGCCGATCACGTCTTGGCTGTTGACGGTGTCGCCGGTGTCATGGCGGATTTCCTTCAACACGCCATCGGCGGGAGCCGGGACTTCCAGCACCACCTTGTCGGTTTCGAGATCGACCAGGTTTTCATCGCGTTTCACCGCGTCGCCCGGCTTCTTGTGCCAGGTGGCGATGGTGGCGTCGCTGACGGATTCGGGCAGTACCGGAACCTTGACTTCGATCGACATGACGTTTCCTTGAGATGGCGTCTTCAGGGGTAGCTGGCTTGCAAACCCCTTGGGTCAAGGGGTGAACGCGCCTCGGCGCGTTCGGGGTTGTGGGTGAACTATTCTGCCGAATGATCGTCGCCGACGGGGTCGACCAGGGCCTGTTGCACCAGCGCGTGCTGCTCGGCGACGTGGGTGTTGTAGTGGCCGCAGGCCGGTGCCGGCGAACGCACGCGCCCCGCGTAGTGCAGGCTGTGGTGGCCGTCCGCGCAGGCTTGCAGGTGATGGCGGATCTGGAACCACGCGCCCTGGTTCTGCGGTTCCTCCTGGCACCACACCATTTCCTTTGCGGCCGGATATTTGTCGAGCTCCGCATTAACCTCGATGCGCGGGAACGGATACAGCTGTTCGACGCGCACGATCGCGACGTCCGCGATCTTCTGCTTCTCGGCTTCCTCGAACAGGTCGTAATAGACCTTGCCCGAGCACAGCACCACGCGCCTGACCTTCTTGGCGTCCGCGCCCTTGTCGGCGTCGATGCGCTGGTCCGGGATCACCAGGTGGAAATGGCCGGTCGCGAGGTCGTCCAGTGACGACACCGCGAGCTTGTGACGAAGCAATGATTTTGGCGTCATCACCACCAGCGGCTTGCGGCAGTCGCGCAGCATCTGCCGGCGCAGCATGTGGAACATCTGCGCGGGCGTGGTCGGCACGCACACCTGCATGTTGTCGAGTGCGCACAACTGCAGGTAGCGCTCGAGGCGCGCGGAGGAATGTTCCGGGCCCTGGCCTTCATAGCCGTGCGGCAGAAGCAGCACGAGACCGCACAGGCGATTCCACTTGGCTTCGCCGGATGAAATGAACTGGTCCACCACGACCTGCGCGCCATTGGCGAAGTCGCCGAACTGCGCTTCCCACAGCACCAGCGTGTCGGGATCGGCGGTTGCGAAACCGTATTCGTAGGCCATCACCGCTTCTTCGGAAAGCAGCGAGTCGATGACCTCGACCGACGTGCCTTCGTGCACGTGCGCGAGCGGCGTGTAGATGTTGCCGGTTTTCTGGTCGTGCAATTCGGCGTGGCGGTGGAAGAACGTGCCGCGGCCGGTGTCCTGGCCCACCAGGCGCAGCGCGCTGCCGTCGGCGACCAGCGTCGCGTAGGCCATGTTCTCGGCGTAACCCCAATCCAGCGGCAGTCCGCCCTCGGCCATCTTGCGGCGATCGGCGTAGATCTTGCCCACGCGCGATTGCAGCGCCATGCCTTCCGGCCACGTCAGGATCTTCGCCGCGAGTTCGTCCAGCGTCTTGCGGCTGACGCCCGTTTCGACGGGCTGCGCCAGGTCGCCCTTGGCGAAGCGCGACCAGTCCACGATGAACTTCTGCGAACCGGGCGGCGCCAGTTCCGTCACCGGCTTGCCGGCATCGAGCTGGTCACGATAGGCGTCGAACAGTTTCTGCGCGTCGCCGTCGGCGATGAGGCCGCGTTTGACGAGCGCCGCTGCATAGAGTTCCCTCGTGGGCGGCAGCTTCTTGATCACGTCGTACATGATCGGCTGCGTGGCCGAAGGTTCGTCCGCTTCGTTGTGGCCGTGGCGGCGGTAGCACACCAGGTCCACTACGACGTCCTTGTGGAATTGCTGGCGGAAATCGAATGCGAGGCGCATGCATTGCAGCACGGCCTCGGGGTCGTCGCCGTTCACGTGCAGTACTGGCGCGTTGACCATCTTGGCGACGTCGGTGCAGTACAGCGTGCTGCGGCTGTCGTCGGCATCGGTGGTGAAGCCGATCTGGTTGTTCACCACGACATGCACGGTGCCGCCGACGCCGAAGCCTCGCGTCTGCGACATGTTGAACAGCTCCATGTTCACGCCCTGGCCGGAGAGCGCCGCATCGCCGTGGATCAACACCGGCAGCACGTGCTCGCGTGCGCCGTCGTGCGCGCGGATCTGGCGTGCGCGCACCGAACCCGACACCACCGGGTTGACGATTTCGAGGTGCGACGGATTGAACGCCAGCGCGACGTGGATGTTCGCCGCGGGCGCCGCGATGTCGGCCGAGAAGCCCATGTGGTATTTCACGTCGCCGGAATGCGCGGGGTCGTCCGGACCGTCGTGTTTGCCCTCGAATTCCGCGAACAACTGTTGCGGCGGCTTGCCGAGGATGTTGACCAGCACGTTGAGGCGGCCGCGGTGCGCCATGCCGATCACCAGTTCGTGCACGCCCTGGTCGGCGCTGCGGCGGATAAGGTCGTCCAGCAGCGGAATCAGCGAATCGCCGCCTTCCAGCGAGAAACGCTTCTGGCCGACGTACTTGGTGTGCAGGTAGCGCTCGAGCCCATCCGCGGCGGTGAGCTTGGCCAACGCGCGCTTGCGCGTGGCGTCATCGAGGCCGGCGTCGCCGCTGGCCTTTTCAAGGCGGTCATAAATCCAGCGACGCTGGTTGTGGTCGCTGATGTGCATGAACTCGGCGCCGATCGTGGCGACGTAGGTGCGGCGCAGGCGGTCGCGCAGCTCGCGCAGTTTCATGCGCTGGCCGCCGCCGGCGAAGGTGCCGCAGTCGAATTCGGTGTCGAGGTCGGCGTCGGACAACCCGTGGAAAGCAAGGTCGAGATCCGGGGCGGGGCGCTTGGGCGCGATTGCCAACGGATCGAGGTCGGCGGCGAGGTGGCCGCGCGATCGATAAGCCGTCAGGAAGCGCAGGACGCCGGCTTGCTTGCGTGCATGGGCATCGTCCACCGGCGTCGTGGCGGCACGACGGCCCTGTTGCTGCGCGGCGACGATCCGTGCGATCGCGTCGGCGTGGGAAACGTCGCCGGAGCCGTGCAGGCCCTGGAACCACGTGCGCCACTGTGGCGATACCGATTGCGGATCACGCAGCCAATCCTCGTACAACTGGTCGAGGTAGGCGGCATTGCCCCCGCCGAACTGGGAGGTTTCCGCCAATTGCTGCAACAAACTGCCGCCGTCACTCACGATGGTCACCACGGATAATTGTTTGATGTTGAAAAAACGCTTTCCTGCGTTTTTACTCGCGCCATCCGTGGCGCTCGCCCTGCGGGCCGTCGGCGGAGCCGAGGTTCGCTCCGGCATCCGGCCTGCGCAGTCAATTCACCGAGTCCGGCGCAGGTCCGGACTCGGCTTCGTCAGATCGAGCGCTTGTGGCGCTCGATCTGCGGCGGGTCATCCATGACCCGCTATACAGGGTGTTTTCAACCCCCTGTTGAGGGTTGCGGGCGCAATCCGGCCAAAGCCGCACCGCGACCCGAAATTATAACGGTTTAATGCTGCAATGCGGGATTCGCAGGGGCCGGCGTGGCCCGCGATTCAGATACCCAGCGCGCGCAACTCCGGCCACGGCTCGGAGCGCGCCCAGACTTCCTCGAACAGGCGCATCAGCTCGGCGTGGCGGCCCGGCGCGTAGGTCGAGCCTGTCGTCACCATTTCGCTTTCCTGCGGACGGAACAGGTAGCCGCAGGAATCCACGCACATGAAAGCCGAACCGTAGGCGAGGTCGGCGGGTTCGACGGGCCTGCGCATTTCGATCACGCTGGACAGCCGCTGCGCGAGTTCCAGCAGGCGCGTGCCTTCCTGCAGCGCGCGCGTCAGGTCCTCGACGAGGATGCGGATGGATGCGCCGCGTCCCGAAATCGCCAGCCGCCGCAATTCCACCAGGCAAGCGGTGTCGTTGAGCAGCAGTGGATGCAGCTCGCGCACCCTCACGCACATGCTGCGGCGCGCGCCCGCGAGCAAATGCAGGGTGACGTCGATCAATTCTTCGCGGGTGGTTGCGCGCAGCGTCACCGGGTCCGGTGGAGCGGACGGGGCGGGACGTTCGGGGCCGGACAGCCCGTCCAGCGGACGCTGCATCATGATGTGCGGAATGCCGGCTTCTTCGAATTCTTCGCCCACGCTGGCGAAGCCGTGTCGCAGCCAGAACGGCACCGCGTCGCGTTGCGCGTGGATGGAAACCGTGGCGAGCCGCCGCACCCGCGCCTGATCCAGCAGGGTGTGCAGGAGCATCGTGCCGACGTCGCGGCCGCGCCATGCGCGCAACACCGCCACGCGCCCGATGCGGCCGTCCGGCGTCAGGCGCCCGCTGCCGATGGGCGTGCCGTCCTGCGCGCGTGCGAGCACGTGCACGCTGCGCGGGTCATCGTCGTCGATTTCCATTTCACGCGGCACGCGCTGTTCGATGACGAACACGCCTTCGCGGACACCGAGCAATCCCTCGCGATCGATTTCGTTCGCCCAATCGCAAACTTCGACGTGGAAGCCGCCGTCAATCGGCATGCGGTCAAGCCCCCTCCGGGTCGCCGTGCAGTGTCGCGGAATTGTAAGCCAGTTTCGCGGGCGATTATGCCAACGGGCTCACCGCTTGCGCAGGTGCAGGTGGCCCGCGTCGATCAGGGATGCGAGCAGGGTGATGCCACGTGGCTGCTGCGGCAATCCGGCGAGGCGGGCACCATCGAATTCCCGCGCGCCCGATGCCAGTTCACGCGCCCAGCCGGGCGGTGCGTCGAAGGCCGTGCC
>DATEKI010000195.1:0-4128 GCA_035277545.1 Rhodanobacteraceae bacterium
TCGGCGGCTCCGTTCCGGATGCCGGCATCGGAGCGCGCCAACATCGCGGAAAATCCGTCATGGATGGCGCCGCAAAAACCTTTTCGCATCTACGGCAACACGTGGTACGTCGGGCCGCGCGGCCTTGGCGTTTTCCTCGTCACTGCGCCGACCGGCGACGTGCTGATCGACGGAGGCGTACCGGGTGATGCGCCGCTGATCGAAGCAAACATCCGGATGCTCGGCATCGGGCTGCGCGACATCAAGTGGATCCTCAATTCACACGCGCATTCCGACCATGCGGGCGGCATCGCGCGACTCGCGCACGACACGGGCGCGGAGGTGATCGCGAATGCCGCGGACGCGCCGTTGCTCGAAGGTGGCGGTCATGACGATCCCCAATACGGCGACCGGTTTCCGTTCCCGCCGGTGCACGTGGCGCGCACCGTGGCCGATGGCGAATCTTTGCGCCTTGGCGACCTGGTGCTGACGGCGCACGCGACGCCGGGACATACGCAAGGCAACACGACCTGGACGTGGACTTCGTGCCAAGGCACGCGCTGCCTGCACATCGTCGACGTCGGCAGCCTTTCCGCGCCGGGCTTTCACTTGGTCGGCAATCCGGACTCAGCGGACATCGTCAAGGATTTCGAAAACAGCTTCGGAGTGGTCGCGGCGTTGCCTTGCGACATCCCGGTCGCCCCGCACCCGGACATGGTGGATTTCTGGGAGCGCGTGGCCAGGCACGAACGAGGCGAGGCGAATGCGATGGTGGATCAGGCGGGATGTCGCGTGTACGCAAACACCGCACGCGAAAGTTTCGAAGCGGAACTGGCGAAGCAGCGCGCGGACGCGCGTTCGCCAAAACCGAAGCGGCCGTAACGAAAAGCGATCGCGCCTCGCAAAAAGTTTGGCGAGCCGCATTGCGCGCCTCGCCACTATCAATATCCTAGCAGCGGCGGGACTTGCGGCAAGACCCCGTGCGTGATGCAGCATCGCCGGCCTGCCGATTCGGCAGGGAATGGAGCGATGCATGGCCGACCCACCAACGTACTATCACGGCACCAAGGCCGACCTGAGGCCGGGCGATCTGATCGCGCCCGGCCATGCTTCCAACTACGGCAAAAGGAAGCCGGCCGCATTCGTTTACCTGTCCGCCACGCTGGACGCGGCCACGTGGGGCGCAGAGTTGGCGGTTGGTGCCGAACGCGGAAGGATCTACATCGTGGAACCGACGGGACCGATCGAGGACGATCCCAACCTGACGGACAAGAAGTTTCCCGGCAACCCAACGAAGTCGTACCGGTCACGTCATTCGTTTCGTGTCGTCGAAGAGCTCATGGCGTGGACGCCCCACCCGCCGGGGCGACTCAAGGCGATGCTCGACCGCGTCGAAGAACTCAGGCAACGCGGCGTCGAAGCAATCGAGGAGTGAACAGCACGGTACCGGCGCCGTATGCGGTGCCGGTACCCGAGTTCGGTTCAACCGCTGGCCGGCTGCGGCTGCAGTGCGCGGATGCTGCGCATCTGCGGACTCGCGAGGCAACACAGCGCGATCACGGTGAGCGTGAGGCCGGCGATGCCGAACAGCGCAGTCAGCGAGATCACTTTCAGCAGTGCGCCGGCCGCGGCCGCGGACAGCGGGGCCAGACCCATGAAGGTGAACATCAGGATGCTCATGGTGCGGCCCATCATCGCCTGCGACACGCGCTGCTGGATCCAGGTGAAGATCGCGATCTGCACGATGCCGCCCAGCAGGCCCGTGCACAGCAGCAGCGCCGCGCCAGTGTGCGTGGTGTGCACCAGCATCAGCGCGACCAGCGTCAGGCCGACCAGGCTGTCGATGCCGAGCACCATCACGCCGAGGTGTCCGCGCACCGCGCGCTGCGCAAAACCCGACAGGAAACTCCCGATGAACATGCCGACGCCTTGCGCGGTCATGAGTATTCCGAGCGATGCCGCGCCGAGATCCATGCGCGTATCGGCCAGTACCGGCAGGCCCACCTGGATCGGGCCGCCCACGAATACCGACACGAAGCTCGCGTAGATCACGAACGCGCGCAATGGTACGTCCGCCCACACGTAGCGCACGCCTGCGGCAATGCTGGCGAACACGCCGCTGCTGTTTTGCGGCGGGTGGAAATCACCGTGGATGCGGATCAGCGCCAGCGACGCCAGCGAAAACACGAAGCTCGCGGCGTCGATCGCAAACGCCGTGCCAAGACCGCTTGCATCCGGCAACGATTGCGCCGACGGCGGGTGATGCGCGCCCATCGCGATCACGAATCCCGCCAGTACCGGACCACCGATCATGCTGAGTTGGCGCATGCCCATGAACAACGCGTTGGCGGCGCGCAGTTGTTGCAGTGGCACCAGCTGCGGCAGGATGGCCGAGCCCGCGGGGTAGGCGAACGCCGTGGACAGGCCGATGCCGAGCGCCAGCAGGTACACCATCCACATCTGGATCGCGCCGCCCAGCACCAGCGCGGCGAGGATCACGATGCACGCGGCGTTGGCGGCGCGCGCGCCGAGCAACACGACGCGTGGTGACATCCGGTCCACCACCGCGCCGCCGACCAGCATGAAAGCTGCGCGCGGAAACGCCATCACCGCCAGCACGACGCCCAGCGCGGCCGGGTTGCCGGTGAGCTTCAGCACCAGCCACGGCAACGCCACCAGCGTGAACTGGTCGCCGAACGCCGACACCGAACTGCCGCCGAACAGCAGGCTGAAGTTGCGGTTCTTGAACAGCGAATTGCGGGCGGGTGGCGGCGCCGCAGCGGAGACGGGGTTCATGCGAGTCATTGCCGCAATCGAACTGAAATTGGAAATGGGCCCGGCAGGATTCGAACCTGCGACCAGGAGATTATGAGTCTCTTGCACTAACCGCTGTGCTACAGGCCCGTAGACGCTGGATCGCGTTCGCGGGAACAGCGAACGCCGGGAACGACTTTGCGAATCTCCGGAATTCTACGCGAGAAGGGTCAGCCTGCGGGGGTTGTGGTCGCGTGCTGTGCCACCGCTCCACGCAGGGCGCCGCGCAGGGTGCGCTTTTCGGTTTCCTCCAGCTTGCGGCCCAGGAGTTCGCTGGCACGCAGCAGCAGTTCACGGTCGAGTTCGTGCGGCAGCGGGGTGCGCTCGGGCAGCGCGAGGATCATTTCGCGCTGTGCAGCGTCGAGCGTTGCGGCGTACTCGTTGGCGAGTTCCTGCATGCGGGCGAGGTTGTGGGCGACATCCACATCCACCGCCGCGGCTTCGGTTTCCACGACAGGCATGCCCGAATATTCGCGGCGGAACAGGAATTGCCCGAGCGCCGCGGCGTCGAGCTGGCGGCGGGTGTCGGCCTCGCGTTGCAGCGCGGCGGACTGGTTGCCGGAAGGATCCTTCGGTTCGACGCCCAGCAGGTGCACGCGGATGCCGTGTTCCTGCGCCTGTTGCACGCCAACGCGCAGGTCCTCGTCGCCGGCCAGCAGCAGCGCGTCGGAGATCGCGCGGTTGCGCGCGAGGTTGGTGAGGTCGGAGAAGATCAATCCGTCCACGCCCTTCTGTTCGCCCGACTGGTTGACGAAGCCGAGCCGCAGCTTGACGTTGTCGAGGTACGCCATCGCGAGGTGCGCGGCGGTGGGGCCGGAGTTGGTGCCGTCGTACCAGTAGATGCGCAGCAGCGGGCAGCCGCCGATGGTTTCCGCGATGTGCCCCAGGTACTGCGCGAACTCGGCGTTGGCGAGGCGCAATTCGCCGCGCCGCAGCGGGTTGCCGAACAGCAATTCGCTGGCGGAAGCGTAGAAGTAGCCGGCGTCAACGAAAACGGCGATGCGGTTCATGGGAATTTATTCAGCGAGCCGGAGAAAGGTAGTCCGGATAAAGCGTAGCGCAATCCAGGAACTATGCTCCCGGATTGCCGCATCGGGCTACTCGCATTCGGGAAGCGCGAAAGTCGCTGGGTTCCGGGTTCCATCGCCGATGAACCGGCGATGGCCCGGGAATGACGACGAGGGTGGTTATGGCCCCCCGAGTCCCGGCTCCTACTCGAAATCGAGGAACGACCGCAGCTGCTCCGAACGCGACGGATGCCGCAGCTTGCGCAGCGCCTTGGCCTCTATCTGGCGGATGCGCTCGCGGGTCACGTCGAACTGCTTGCCGACTTCT
>DATEKI010000196.1:0-8794 GCA_035277545.1 Rhodanobacteraceae bacterium
ACGACGTGTGCGTCGCGCGGCAATGCGGCGAGCAGCGCCGCGCCTTCGTCCGCCATCGCGCGTGCATCGTCGCGGCCCTTGCCGCGCGCGCCGGGTTTGATTTCGACCAGTTCCAACGGAAGGTCACACGACAGGCGTTTCGCGTACTCCGCGAAACCTTCCGCCACCCAGCCCGGCATGCGTTCGCCGACCGCGATCAGCTTCGCACGCATGTCCGGTTATCCATCGTGTTGCTCAGCGATCGTTCGCCGCTTCGGCTTCAGGCGCCTGGTCACCCACGGTCCACAGGCGTTCCAGCCCGTAGAACTCGCGGATGCGCGGCAGCATCACGTGCACGATGATGTCGCCGAGATCCACCAGCACCCATTCGGCCTCCTTCTCGCCTTCCACGCCGAGCGGCAGCATGCCCGCGCGCTTGGCGAACTTGACGACTTCGTCGGCGATGGATTTGACGTGACGCGAGGAGGTGCCGGAGGCGATGATCAGCAGGTCCGCGATGGAGGTGCGCCCGCGCACGTCGATTTCACGAACGTCGTGCGCCTTCAACTCTTCGAGGGCGGCAAGCACGCGCCGGCGCAGGGTCGCAGTGGTGGGGGGACGGTTGACGGGAGTGGCTGCGGGGCGTGACTTGGTTTGGCTGGTCAAGTTTCGGAAGGCCTCAATCCTTGGTGGGCGCGCGATGTGCGCGACACCAGTATGCACCTGTCATGAAGGAGCGCAAGTGGCGGCGCCGTTGCCCCCTTCCAATGGAAAAGGCGGAGCGAAGCGAACGCGCGCGAAGCAGCGGGGCGGCAACTGCTTGGAGGGAAGCAGAGAACCATCCCCCTCAATCCCCCTTCCTCGGAAGGGGGAAGAATTTTCACTGGGCGTCACGGGTACGTCGAGCCGCGTCTTCGGCCCCGCGATAAGGTGCAAGCAAGGCGGCATCGTCGATCAGCGCCTGCGGCACCAGCCAGCGCGGCGCGCGGCCTTCGGCCAGCAAGGCGCGGATGCGCGTGGCGGAAATGCCGAGCGCGGAGACCACCATGTCCAGCACCCTGCCCGCAGGCGCTTCGCGCAGGCCGGCGAGGTCCGATGTCTTGCGTGCGGCGACTGCGGCGGCCAGTTCATCCGGCATCGCGGGAATCTGCGCGGGCCGCGTGAGCACGCAAACGTGCGCGAGCCTGAACAGTTCGCGCCAGCGGTGCCATTCCGACAGCCCGGCGAATGCGTCGGCGCCGATCAGAAGCACCAGCGGACGTTCGCCGCCGAACTCCGCACGCAGCGAAGCCAGCGTGTCGAACGTGTACGAAGGCCCCTCGCGCTCGAGTTCGCGCAAGTCGAGTTGCAGGCGCTGCTGTCCCGCCAGCGCCGCGCGCAACATGGCGGCACGTTCGGTGGCGCTGGCGACCGGCTGCGGGCGGTGTGGCGGAATCTTCGCCGGCACGATGCGCACTTCCGCATCCAGTGCCTCGGAAGCCTCCCACGCCGCGCGCAGGTGGCCGATGTGCACGGGATCGAAGGTGCCACCGAAAATGGCGAGCGGTCGCATGGACATCACGCCGCCAGCAGCACGTCCGCGCTGCGCGGCTGCGCGATCGCAACCAACAGGCGTTCCATCTCGCGCCACGAGTCGTCCATCGCCTTGCCGGCGGCGTCCTGAACGCGGCCCTTGGCCATGCGGTCGATGCGCGCGCATGCGGCGAGGCAGCGTCGCCAATGCGCGTTGCCGCGGCCGGCGCGCTGCAGGGCACCCTTGAACAACTGTTGGCGCGCCGGCCACATGCCGTATTCGGCGCGCATCGCGCCGGCGATGTCGGGCGCCGACGCCAGCCGCAACGCAAGATCGAGCTGGTTGAGCAGCCAGCCCAGCATCGGGATCACGTCTTCGCCTTCCGCGCGCAGTCCGCCCAATATCTTCAACGCGCGCGGCGCATCGCCACCGAACGCAGCGTCGGTGAGCCTGAACACGTCGTACACCGCGTTGTCGTCCCCGAGCGACTCCAGATCCGCGGCGCTGACGGCCCCCCCGTCGCGCTGCGCGGCCAGCTTGTCGATCTCCTGCGCGATCACGAGCAAGTTGCCTTCGGCGCGTTCGGCCAGCAACGCGATGGCATCTTCGCCGGGCGCGAAGCCGTTCGCCCGCATGCGCCCACGAATCCACGCCGGCAATTCATCCACGCGCGGCGCGCGCAACCACGCGTACACGCCCGCGCGTTCGATCGCCTTCACCCACGCGCCTTCGTGCTTCCTGCTCCACTGCATCGCGCTGACCAGCAGCACGGTGTCGGGTGCGGGCGACTTGCACCATGCCATGATGGCCGCGGAGCCGTCACGGTCGGGCTTGCCGGTGGGCAGGCGCAGTTCGACCAGGCGCCGCGTCGCGAACAGCGAAAGGCTGGCGCCACTGCGCGCCAGTTGGTCCCAGTCGAAATGGGCCTCGACATCCAGCACTTCGCGTTCGGTGTAACCGAGCGCACGCGCGCGGGCGCGCACCGCGTCACCCGCTTCCTGCAACTGCAGCGGCTCGTCGCCCGCCAGCAGGTACACCGGTGAGAGCTCGCCTTTCGCCAGCGTCTTCAAAAAACCTTCGAAGGCGTCCGCCACGGTCAACCAGCGCTGGACGGGGAGGCAGGCGCCGCGGCGGTGGAAGCGGAAGCCGGCGTACGCGTGCTCGACCCGGAAACGGGCGTCCCGAGGCGCGCTTGCGCCTCCAGGCGGCGCATCACGGCATCGGTCATCTCGCGCACCAGGCTGCGCTGGATCGCTTCCGTCTCGCTGGTGATCGCCGAAAACTGTGTCTGGTCGATGGCGAATTCGTGCGAAAGCGTGATCGTCTGCATCGGGACGACCGTCCTGCCCTGGGCATCGGTCAGGGTGAATTGCACGTTGAAGGTCACCACGTACTCGCCGACGCGCTGCACCGCGCCGCTGGTCAGCATGCGCGAGCCGAACGCGGCGACCGGCACCGACAATGTGGCAACCCCTTCGGCGGAAGTGTCCAGCACGTCCACCTTGGCGGCGCGCAAGGCCGCGGCGAGGGAGCGTGGAAATTCACCACCGCCGCCGACGTGCAGGTACACCTGTTGCTGCATGACAGCCGGCAGCGCCGCACTGCCGCGCAGGTGGAAGCCGCAGCCGGCGAGCGTGACGCTGGCAGCGATGCAGAAAAGGACGGCTGGCCATTGGCGGATGTGCATCGAATCGGCTCCGGTATGTACCGCTTGTCTTCCTCCCTTCCGAGGGAAGGGGGATGGCATCTTCATGTTGCAGCATCCCCCACCGCTTCGCAGCGACTTCCTTCGTACCGAAGGGATGAACGTCTTGCAGATGCTGCGGGTGCGCGAAAGCATAGCAGTCGCCGCGCCGCCGCCGGTTCAGCCGACGACGATATTCACGATCTTGCCCGGTACCACGACCACCTTGCGCACGGGTTTGTCGCCGATGGCCGCGACCACGCCCGGCAGCGCGCGCGCATCGGCTTCGAGTCGTTCGCGCGGCGCGTCGAGCGCCGCATCCAGCGTGCCGCGCAGCTTGCCGTTGACCTGCACCGCCAGCGTGACGCTGTCGCGGACCAGCGCAGCCGGGTCGGCCTTCGGCCACGGCACGTCCTCGATCAGGGTTTCCTTGTGCCCGAGTACCTGCCACAGCGCGTGGCTCGCGTGCGGCGTGAACGGATTCAGCAGCAGTACCATCGCCTCCAGCGTCTCGTGGCGCAGCGCGCGTCCAGCGTCGCTCACGTCGTCGAATTTCGAGAGCGCGTTCAGCAGCTCCATCAGCGACGCGATCGCGGTGTTGAAGTTGCGGCGGCGGCCGATGTCGTCGCCGACCTTGGCGATGGTTTCGTGAAGCTGGCGGCGCATGGCTTTTTGCGCGGGGTTCAACGAAGCCGGATCGACCCCCGGATGATCCGGTTGCAACGCGTGCGCCACCACGTCGCGCCAGAACCGGCGCAGGAACCGCGCCATGCCTTCGACGCCGGCTTCGTTCCATTCCAGCGACATGTCCGGTGGCGACGCGAACATCGAGAACAGCCGCACCGTGTCGGCGCCGTACTTGTCGATCATCACCTGCGGATCGACGCCGTTGTTCTTCGACTTCGACATCTTTTCGCTGGCGCCGATCGAGACCGGCCGGCCGTCGGCCTTCAGCGTCGCGCCGACGACGCGCCCGCGCTCGTCGCGCTGCACGTCCACGTCGGCCGGATTGATCCACGTCTTCTCGCCGTTCGCGTCTTCGCGATAAAACGTTTCCGCCACCACCATGCCCTGGCACAACAGGTTGGTCGCGGGTTCATCCGAATGCACCAGCCCCGCGTCGCGCAGGAGCTTGTGGTAGAAGCGGAAATACAAGAGGTGCAGGATCGCGTGCTCGATGCCGCCGATGTACTGGTCGACGGGCAGCCAGTAGTTCGCGCGCGCGTCGATCTGTGTGGGCGCACCCGGCGAGCAATAGCGCGCGTAGTACCACGACGATTCCATGAAGGTATCGAAGGTGTCGGTTTCGCGCTCGGCCTCGCCGCCGCATTGGGGGCACTTCGTCTTGCGCCATTCGGGATCGGACTTCAGCGGCGATCGCACGCCACTGAACGCGACGTCTTCCGGCAGCACCACCGGCAGCTGGTCTTCCGGCACCGGTACCGCGCCGCATTTGGCGCAATGGATGATCGGGATCGGGCAACCCCAATAGCGTTGCCGCGACACGCCCCAGTCGCGCAGGCGCCAGTTCACCTGGCGACGACCACGACCCTCGCGCTCGAAGCGTTCGGCCAGCGCATCGAACGCCTGCCGGAAATCCATGCCGTCGTATTCGCCGGAATTGACCAGCGTGCCGTGTTGGAGGAACGGGCCTTCGGTGATGATGCGATTCTCGAAGTCCTCCAGCACCTCCGCCACCGGACCCGGTTCGGCCACGTCGATCGGTTGCGACTGGCCCAGCGCCGCGCTCATCGCGTCCGTGTTGTCGGCGGCGTCGCGCCCGAGTTCGCGGATCGCGTCGCGCACCGGATCGCTGACGATCACCATCCGGATCAGCAGGTCGTACTTGGTCGCGAACTCCCAGTCGCGCTGGTCGTGCCCCGGCACCGCCATCAACGCGCCGGTGCCGTAGTTCATCAGCACGAAGTTGGCGATCCAGATCGGGATGCGCTCGCCCGTCACCGGATGCAACGCGAACAGACCCGTGTCGATGCCCTTCTTTTCCTTGGTCTCGAGTTCCGCCTCGGAAACGCCGCCCTGCCGGCATTCGTCGATGAACGCCTGCAGCGCCGCGTTGCCGCGTGCGGCCTCGACCGCCAGCGGATGCTCGGCCGCGACGGCAAGGTATGTCACGCCCATCAGCGTGTCGGGCCGCGTGGTGAAGACTTCCAGCGCGCCGCCGCCCTCGACGTCGAAGCGGATTTCCAGGCCTTCCGAGCGCCCCAGCCAATTGCGCTGCATGATCTTGACCGCGTCCGGCCAGCCCGGCAGCTTGTCCAGGCCGTCCAGCAATTCCTGCGCGTAATCGGTGATCTTCAGGAACCACTGCGGAATCTCGCGCTTCTCGACGATCGCGCCGGATCGCCAGCCGCGGCCGTCGACCACCTGCTCGTTGGCGAGCACGGTCTGGTCCTCCGGGTCCCAATTCACCACGCTGTTCTTGCGATAGACGAGGCCCTGCTTGAACAGGCGCGTGAACATGCGCTGCTCGTGCACGTAGTACGACGGATCGCAGGTCGCGAATTCGCGCGACCAGTCGATCGCGAAACCCATGGCCTTCAACTGCGAACGCATGTGCGCGATGTTGTCGCGCGTCCACTTCGCCGGCGGAATGCCGCGCTTGATCGCCGCGTTCTCGGCCGGCAGCCCGAACGCGTCCCACGCCATCGGCTGCAGCACGTTCCTGCCCTGCATCCGCGCAAAACGGCTGATCACGTCGCCGATCGTGTAGTTGCGCACGTGGCCCATGTGCAGCGCGCCCGACGGATACGGCAGCATCGACAGGCAGTAATACTTCTGGCGCGACGCGTCTTCCTTCACCTCGAACGCGTGGGTGTCGGACCAGAACTTCTGCGCGCCGGCTTCGACGGCGCGCGGATCGTAGGTTTCCTGCATGGCTGGAATGCAATCCGGCGGTGAGACTCAAGGCCCGCCAGCCTACCGCAGTGCAGCAAAAGCGCCAAGCGGCGCGTGGCCGGCGCGACTCCGGGTCGGCAGCGACTGCGCGGTCTGGCTATGATTCACGCCTCGACCGAGACGAGGGGAACACGATGCGCGTTGCGAATCGACGTTTGTCCAGGCTTCCGCTTGCCGCGGCGATCGCGGTGCTGTCGCTGACGACGGCACAAGCGGCGGATGCACCGACGGCGTCGGCAGCACCGGCGCCCGAAATCACGGTGATCCATTGCGCGCATTTGATCGACACGGTCGCGGGCAGGATGCTTGGCGCGACCAGCATCGTGATCGACGGCCAGCGCATCAAGGAAGTGGTGGCAGGTTCGGTAAGCCGCGACGGCGCGAAAGTGATCGAGATGCCGGCCAACGACACCTGCATGCCTGGCCTGGTCGACTCGCACACCCACCTGACGATGCAGTTCGGCAAGGACACCTACGCGGAAAAATTCCACCTCAATCCCGCCGACTACGCAATCCAGTCGACGGTATACGCGCGGCGCACGCTGCTGGCGGGCTTCACCACGGTGCGCAACGTCGGCGACGAGCACAACGAATCGATCGCGCTGCGCAATGCGGTCAACAAGGGTGAAATCCCGGGGCCGCGCATCTTCAGCGCCGGCCAGTTCATAGGTACCACCGGGGGGCACGCCGATCCGACCGACGGCTACAACTGGGCATTGCAAGGCGACCCGGGTCCGAAGGACGGCATCATCGATTCACCCGCGGATGCGTGGAAAGCGGTGCGGCAGCACTACAAGGACGGCGCGGACCTCATCAAGATCATGCCTTCAGGCGGCGTGCTGGATGAATCCGGCAGCTCGGAAAATCCGCAGATGACGCTGGATGAGATCAAGGCCGTCGTCGCGGCCGCGCACGATTATGGTTTCACCGTCGCCGCGCACGCGCACGGGGCCGAGGCGATCCGCCGCGCGGTGCTGGGCGGCGTCGATTCGATCGAGCACGGCACCTTCATGGACGACGAGGACATGAAGCTGATGAAGGAACACGGCACCTGGTACGTGCCGACGATCATTGCCGGCGAGTTCACCAAGGACAAGGCGAAGGAAGGCTGGTATCCGCCGCAGGTCGCGCGCAAGGCGCTGGAGGTTGGCCCGAAGATCATGGCCACCGCGGGCCGCGCCTACAAGGCCGGCGTCAAGATCGCGTTCGGCACCGATGCCGGCGTGTACCCGCACGGCGAGAACGCACAGGAGTTCATGTACATGGTGCAGGCGGGCATGCCGGCGATGTACGTGATCCAGGCGGCGACCACGCACGCCGCCGCGCTGCTGAAACATCCGGATGATTTCGGCAGCATCACGGCCGGCAAGTACGCCGATGTCGTGGCGGTGCCGGGCAATCCGCTGGACGACATTGCGCTGATGAAGAACGTGGACTTCGTGATGAAGGCCGGCACGGTGTACAGGCAGGCCGGCGAGCCCACCGACGCTGCGTTGAAATCCAGCCTTGGAATGTAGGACAACGACCTCAACGTTGGGACAGTCCGACCCATCCATCGTCACCCCGGAATCGCGAAGCGATATCCGGGACCCAGCGACTCGTTGCATCACCACATGAAGGACACTGGGTCCCGGCCTTCGCCGGGATGATGGCAAAAACACAAACCTTCCCGACCGTCCATGAATTCCGAACCGAAACCCGATGGCGCTGCCGCACCCGCCGATTCGTACACCTTCGAAGCGGGCGAAGCCAATTTCGAAACCGACGTCCTGCAGGCATCGTTGCAGACACCCGTGCTGGTGGACTTCTGGGCGACGTGGTGCGGGCCGTGCAAGACGCTGGGGCCGATCCTGGAAAAACTCGCGGATGAATACGCCGGCGCGTTCCGGCTCGCGAAGATCGACTGCGACAAGGAACAGCAGCTGGCCGGCATGTTCGGCGTGCGCAGCATCCCGACGGTGGTGCTGATCCAGGGCGGCCAGATCGTCGATGCGTTTTCCGGCGCCCTGCCGGAATCGCAGGTGCGCGAGTTCCTGAAGCGGCACAAGGTCGAGCCGGCCGCGCGCATCCAGGCTCCCGCGCAGGACATCGACGACAACGCTCCGGCCGAGACGCCGCAGGCTGCGGTCGCGCGTTTCAAGGAGGCACTCGCGACGTCACCCGACGACGCCGGCTTGAAACTCGACCTTGCGCTCGCGAAAGCACGGACGGGCGACACCGCGAACGCGCAGGCCACGCTGGACGCCCTGCCCGTCGATCTCGCGGAAGACGACCGCGCCAAGGCCCTGGCCGCATTGCTGGCGATGCAACAATCGCTCGCCGCGATCCCGCCGGCTGCGGAGCTGCTGGCGCGCGTCGAACATGATCCGCACGACTTCGCCGCGCTGGACGGGCTCGGTGTGCGCCGGTTGCTGGGCGGCGACGCCGCGGACGCCATGCAACATTGGCTGGCGATCCTCGCCGCCGATCGCGGCTGGAACGAGGGTCTCGCGCGCAAGCGCCTGCTGGACGCGTTCCGCATCGTGCATGACGACGCGCTGGTTTCGGCGACGCGGCGCAGGATGTCCTCGTTGCTTTTCTAGGAAGCCGTTCCGGGAATCTCCCGCGCGCGCCGATGCATAATCGGCGCCCCGAACAGCGCGACGGCCTGCATGCTCCGCCACTTGTTTCGCCATGAGCACCGCAGCGAGCCGCTGCTCCCC
>DATEKI010000197.1:0-4078 GCA_035277545.1 Rhodanobacteraceae bacterium
CAGATGATCGGGCGCGTCGCGCAGGATGCGCAACGCGATGTCCAGTCCGTCCGCGCCCGCGGTCAGGCCCAGCTTCGGCTCGTGCGCGTACTCGCCCGGCAGCGTGGCGTATTCGGCATCGGTGACGTAGGGCGGATTGGAGACGATCAGGTCGTAGCGTTCGCCGCGCAAGCTGCCGAAGAGATTGGAACGCACCGCATGCACGTGTTCGCCGAGCTGATGCAGCGCGATGTTCTCGCGCGCCAGGGAAAGCGCGTCGTCGCTGATGTCGGCGATGTCGACGCGCCAATGCGGATTGTGCGCGGCCATCGCGATGCCGATACAGCCGGAGCCCGTGCAAAGATCCAGCGCGCGTTCGACCTCGCGGCCATCCAGCCACGGCGAAAACCCGTCCTCGATCAATTCCGCGATCGGCGAACGCGGAACCAGCGCGCGTTTGTCCGATTTGAACGGCATGCCTGCGAACCAGGCCTCCCCCACGAGATAGGCCACCGGCTCACGCGTTTTGATGCGGCGCTCGACCAGCGCCAGCACGTTCGCCTTCTCTTCTGCAGTGAGCCGGGCATTGCCATACGCCGGCGGCAGGTCGGGCGGCAGGTGCACGCTCGACAACACCAGGTGCGTCGCCTCGTCGATCGCGTTGTCGTGGCTGTGCCCGAAGGTCAGCCCCGCCGCGTTGAAACGGCTCGCCGCGTAGCGGATCAAATCGATGATGGTTGCGAGTTCGGACGTCATGCCTGGCGCGCTCGAAAGCGCGAAGTATAGAGGCAGCGCTGCCGCTACACTGCCGCGATGCGTGCATCGACCCTCATCCAATACCTCGTTCCGCAGAAGACGCTCAGCCGCATCGTGCGTGCCGCCACGCGCTGGACCTGGCGGCCGTGGAAGGATTTCCTGATCGGCCGCGTGGTGCGCGCTTACCACGTCGACATGACGGAAGCTGCGCAACCGGATCCGTTCGCATATCCGAACTTCAACGCGTTTTTCACCCGTACCTTGCGCGACGGCGTGCGTCGCGCCGATCGCGAAAGCGACGCGATCCTGTCGCCCGCCGACGGACGCATCAGCCAGATCGGGACCATCCGGGACGGCCGCATCCTGCAGGCCAAGGGTCGCACCTATTCGGTGGCCGAACTGCTGGCCGATTCCAATGCCTCGGAAAAGTACCGCGATGGCGCCTTCGCGACGATTTACCTCTCGCCGCGCGACTACCACCGCGTGCACATGCCGCTCGACGGCGAACTCGTCGAGACCGTGCACGTGCCCGGGCGCCTGTTCAGCGTCGCGCCCGGACCGGTTGCCGAGATACCAGACCTCTTCGCGCGCAACGAGCGCGTGGTCTGCCATTTCGAAGGCGAACGCGGCCCCTTCATGGTGGTCATGGTCGGCGCGATGCTGGTGTCGGGCATCACCACGGTCTGGAGCGGCAAGGTCGTGCCGGCCTACGCGCGCGCCGTCGTGCGGCGCGACTGGCGCGGGCGCGGCATCCGCCTGGCACGTTTCGCGGAAATGGCGCGTTTCGAGATGGGTTCCACGGTCGTCGTGCTGGTGCCGTCCGGTCGGTTCGACCCGGACCTCGACAGCGAGAACGCCGTCACGGTCGGACAGCGGCTCGGGCATTTGTGGCCGGCAGCCGATCAGGGCACAATCCCGGCCTCAGGGGAAACGAGCAAGACCGCGTGAGGGATTCCGCCTTGATATCGCAATTTCAGAAAGCCGGGGAGAATTACATCCGGCGTCTGGTCACGCGCGTCACCAGCATGGGGCGCATCGCACGCCTGCGGCGCCAGTTCGGTGAGATCGAACAACGCAGCCTGGAGCTGCCGCGTTCCTACCGCGACCAGCTGGCCGAACTGATCGGGCGGGAATGCGACAACGTCGGGGCTGCCCCGGATCCGTCGCTGTACGGCACCCAGACCGAGAACGGCGTCACCACGAATGGCCTCGACCTCGGTTTCGATCGCGCCCGTTCCGACAACGTGCAGGTGCGGATGCGCGGCATCGCGCTGTGGATCGCGCTGGTGTATCGCGAGACGCGCGAGGCAGACGCGCCCGAATCACAGGAGCTGCATCGCGCCATCCTGCGCGTGATGCGCGAACTCAAGGTTTTTTCTTCCCGCGTGGAAGGCAACGGAAACCAGGGATGATCCCGGCGCCGCGGGGACCTGGCGGACCGGATGACGAAAGACGCGCCGCACGCAACACATGATCGAACACGGACACGCGACCCACACGGGCCTGCAACGCGCACACAACGAAGACAGTTATTGGGCCGACACCGAACGCGGCCTGTGGCTGGTCGCCGATGGCATGGGCGGTCCGAGGCGCGGCGAAGCCGCCAGCGCCATCGCGCTGGATGCGACGGTCACCGCGGTCAATGCCGGCATTTCGTTGGCGGATGCCTTCCGGCGGGCGGGCGCGGCGATCTTCGCGTATCCCGACCAGCACGCCGCTGCCGCGCCGATGGGCAGCACGCTCGCGGCGCTGAAACTCGGCGCCGGCGCTTTTGCAGCAGCCCGGATCGGTGACAGCCGGATCTACGTCTGGCAGGACGGCAAGCTGGCGCGCCTGCCCCACGCGCAACCTGCGGCCGAGGCCGGAGACGCGCGGGGCGAACCGCCATCCACGCCATCCCGCCATCGCGCTACCCAGGCGCTCGGCATCACGCCCACGCTCGAACTGGATGCGCAACCGGTCACCGGCCCGTGTGTTCCGGGGATGCAGTTCCTGCTTTGCAGCGACGGCCTCACCGAAGAACTGGACGATGCCCGCATCGGCGCGATCGTGTCCCGCACGGACCTCGCCGCGCAGGAGTGCGTGGACCACTTGCTGCTCGCCGCGCTGGATGGCGGTGGACGCGACAACATCACGGCGGTGCTGGTGCGCGTCAGGTAAGGCGGCAACTACGCGCCGGCCGCTTCCTCGCGTTTCCACAGGCTGCCCGCGGATGCCTTGTCGATCGCGGCCAGCCGCGCCGCGTGCGCGGCGGTGTCGGCTGCCGTCGCGCGCAGCACGCGCGGACGAACCGACGCATCCCACGCTGCGACCCGGGTGGCTTCGGATTGCACGCCTACGCCATCCAGCCCCAGGGCCAAGGCGCCCTGTCCGGCCGTCATCGCCACCCAGACATCCGCGAGCAGGTGCGCGTCGAGCAACGCACCGTGCACTTCGCGATGGCTGTTGTCCACGCCAAGGCGCTTGCACAATGCATCCAGCGTGTTCTTCTGGCCGGGATATTTCTGCCGCGCAAGCGCCAGCGTGTCGATGACCGTGGCGTGGTCGGCGACGCGTCCGAACGTTCCACCCGCGCGCTGCAGTTCGCTGTCCAGGAAGGCCGTGTCGAACGCGGCGTTGTGGATCAACAATTCCGCGCCGGCGATGAAGGCCACGAATTCCTCCACAACTTCCGCGAAACGCGGCTTGTCGCGCAGGAAATCATCGGTGATGCCATGCACGGCCACCGCGCCGGCGTCGATCGCGCGCTCCGGGTTGAGGTAGCGGTGGAATTCGCGTCCGCTGGGGCGGCGATCGATCAGCTCGATGCAGCCGATTTCGATCACGCGATGCCCGCCCTCGACTTCGAGTCCCGTGGTTTCGGTATCCAGCACGATCTTGCGCGTCATGGTATCTCCCTGAATTGCTCGGCCTGTTCGCGCGCTGCCCGGTCCACGCGTTCGTTTTCCGGATGGCCGGAATGGCCACGCACCCACGCCCAGCGGATGCGGTGCTTCGCGCACGCCGCGGCGAGACGCTGCCACAGTTCCTGGTTCTTGACCGGTTGCTTGTCCGCGGTGCGCCAGCCGTTGGCGCTCCACTTCGCCACCCATTGTTCGATGCCCTGCTGCACGTAACGCGAGTCCGTGGTCAACCGCACCTCGCAGGGACGCTTCAATGCTTCCAGCCCCGCGATGGCCGCCATCAATTCCATGCGGTTGTTGGTGGTGGCGGCCTCGCCCCCCGCGAGCATCTTTTCGACGCCGCCCCAACGCAGCAGCGCGGCCCAGCCACCCGGGCCCGGGTTGCCGAGGCACGCGCCATCCGTGAACAACTCCACCGCGTCGCTCATGCGCACTGCCTG
>DATEKI010000198.1:0-10835 GCA_035277545.1 Rhodanobacteraceae bacterium
CCGTCGCGCAGGGCGTGGCGCTCGGCCATCGTGTAATCCTTGACCAGGTCCCATGCGGCATCCAGCGATTCGGTGTCGTACAGCAAGCCGACCCAGAACGCGGGCAGCGCGCACAGCCGGTTCCACGGACCGCCATCTGCGCCGCGCATTTCGAGGTACTGCTTCAGGCGCACTTCCGGGAACGCGGTGGTCATGTGGTCCGACCAGTCGCGCAACGTGGGCTTCTCGCCCGGCAGCGCGGGCAATTTGCCAGCCAGGAAATCGCGGAAGGATTGCCCGGCGCAGTCGATGTAGCGATCGCCGCGATGCACGAAATACATCGGCACGTCGAGCAGGTAATCGGTGTAGCGCTCGAAACCGAAGCCGTCCTCGAACACGAAATCCAGCATGCCGGTGCGGTCGGCGTCGGTATCGGTCCAGATGTGCGAACGGTAGCTCTGGAAACCGTTCGGCTTGCCTTCCGTGAACGGCGAATCGGCGAACAGTGCGGTCGCGATCGGCTGCAGCGCCAGCGAGACGCGAAACTTCTTGACCATGTCGGCTTCGTCGGCGAAGTCCAGGTTGACCTGCACCGTGCAGGTGCGGGTCATCATGTCGAGTCCGAGCGCACCGACCTTCGGCATGTAGCGGCGCATGATCGCGTAGCGGCCCTTGGGCATCCACGGCATTTCGTCGCGCCGCCATTTCGGCTGGAAGCCCATGCCGAGGATGCCGAGCTGCAATGGTTCCGCCGCACGGCGCACGCATTCGAGATGTTCCTGCACCTCGCAACAGGTCTGGTGGATGGTTTCCAGCGGTGCGCCGGACAATTCCAGTTGACCCGCGGGCTCCAGCGTCACCGACGCATTGCCGCGCGCCAGCGCAATGATGTTGCCGTCTTCCTCGACGGGATCCCAACCGCAACATTCGATGCCGCGCAACAGCGCGCCGATGCCGCGGTCGCCTTCATATGGCGGCGGCTTGAGGTCGTCGGTGCGGAACACGAACTTCTCGTGTTCGGTTCCGATCTTCCATTGCCCGGTCGGACGGCCGCCTGCCGCAAGGTATTCGACGAGTTGCGCGCGCCGCTCGATCGGTTGTTCGGCAACGTGGCTGGGACCGGACATGCGCATTTCCCGCGGGGTCAAGGATGCCAAGATGGGGCGGCGAACGCCGATCCGCAAGTGGGCCGGAAGCGGAACGCGCGCTACCGCAGCAATGCCGCCACCGCGACGCGTGCCTCCTGCACGCCCGTACCGGACGTGGCCGAAAACGGAATCATCTGCGCACGCGCGCCTTCTTTCGCGATTTCAGCTTCGACTTCACGCTGGCGGGTGCGCGCCTGCGCACGCGACAACTTGTCGGCCTTGCTGAGCAGCACCAGGCAAGGCAATTCGATCGCCGCGCAAAACGCCAGCATCTGCCGGTCGAACGCCGCGGGCGCGTGGCGGATGTCCGCGATCAACACCAGCCCGCGCAGCGACTGGCGGTGGCGCAGGTAGGTGTCGATTTCCTGCTTCCAGTGCTGGCGCAGCGCGGGGGGCACCTTGGCATAGCCGTAACCCGGGAGGTCCACCAGCCGCCGACCGTCGGGCAACGCGAACACCACCAGTTGCTGGGTGCGGCCCGGCGTCTTGCTGGTACGCGCCAGCGCACCCTGATCGGCGAGCGCATTGATGGCGCTGGACTTGCCCGCGTTGGAGCGTCCCGCAAAGGCAACCTCGGCGCCGGTGTCCGCGGGAAGCTGGTCGACGCGATGGGCGGCCAGCACGAAGGCCGCACCGCGCAGTGGATCGTCTGCCGCGCTGCGACGCCCCTGTGCCTGGGTCCCGGCCATTCTCTGGCCGGGATGACGTGTTTGACGCATGTTTGGCCCCGCGGCGATAATCCCGCGGTTCGCGCCGGCTCGTTGCGCCGGTGTTCACGCCTAACGGGAAAGAGAGGATTCTATGGGTTTTCGGCGCTCAGCAGCTGTCCTTGTCATGCTCGCCGCCACGGCGCCGATCGCGGTGGCGCTGTCGGCACCACCCAAACCCGCAACATCCGCGCCCGCCGCGAGTGCGCCCGCCACCAGCTCCAATGCCGCTGCACCGGCCAGTGCCGCGAGCACGGGCGATGCCGCCAAGGCCGCGGAAGCCGAATTCACCAAGCTCGAAGCCGTCGCGACCAAGCCGGGCGATGCCACCGCCGGCCAGGCCAAGGCCGCCGCCTGCGGCGCCTGCCACGGCATGGATGGCAATTCCAGCGACGCGCAATACCCCAAGCTGGCCGGCCAGAGCGAGCAATACATCGCCACCCAGTTGATGCGCTTCAAGAGTGGCACGCGACAGAACGCGATCATGCAGGGCATGGCTTCCACGCTGGCGCCGCAGGACATGCACGACATCGGTGCCTACTTCGCCGGACAGAAGCGCCTGCCGGGCGTGGCCGACGCCAAGCTGGCCAGCGATGGCGAGAAGCTGTACCGCGAAGGCGACGCCAGCCGCGGCATCCCGGCCTGCATGGCGTGCCACGGTCCGGACGGCGCGGGCAACCCTGGCTGGCGCGTGCCGAACATCGGCGGCCAGCACGCCGATTACATCCAGAAGCAACTGAAGGCCTGGCACGACGGCACCACCTGGGGCAGCGACACGCACGCGATGATCATGCCGGCGATTGCCCAGCACCTGACCGAACAGGACATCTCGGCGGTGTCGAGCTACGTCGAGGGCCTGCACCCCGCGCCCGCGCCCAAGGCCGTCGCCAAGGGCGACGCCATCGATTGAACCTGCCGCGCCGCACGCGGTCGATTCAGGCGCACGGCGGCACACTCGCCACCCCTCCGCAGGGAAACCGATCATGATCAAACGCACCGTTGTGTTCCTGCTGCTCGCCGCGACCGCGGGCCTAGCGTTCGCGCAGGCGCCGCAGCAATGGACCGAAGGCAAGGACTACTTCGCGATCCAGAACCCGCAGCCCACCAACCAGCCCGGCAAGGTGGTGGTGACGGAAGTGTTCTCGTTCGGTTGCCCGGCCTGCAACCAGTTCGAGCCCTATATCGACAAGCTGCGCGCGGAACTCCCGGCCGGTGCGGTGCTGGAATTCCTGCCCGCGAGCTGGCACCCCAACGAAGACTGGCCGGTATTCCAGCGCGCCTATTTCACGGCCAAGGCACTGGGCATCGACAACAAGCAATCGCATGACGCGGTGTTCAAGGCGATCTGGGGCCCCAATGGTCCGCTCGCGACCTACGACCCGGCCACCCAGCGCCCCAAGGCCGAAGCCAACCTGCCCAGGATCGAGGACGTCGCGAAGTTCTATGGGCAATTCGGCGCCAAGCCCGCGGACTTCATCGCGACCGCCAATTCGTTTTCCGTCAACCTGGAAATGAAGCGCGCCGACCAGCAGATCATGGCGTGGGGTGTCGACAGCACGCCGACCATCGTCGTCGACGGCAAGTGGCGGCTCACGCCGGCTTCCGCCAGGGGCGCCCAGCAAGCGGTGGACCTGGCATTGTTCCTGGTCAACAGGGAACTCGCCGCAAAAAAGGCGAAGTGACATGAAAGCATCGCGCGTGTTCCGTGCATCCCTGCTGGTTTGCGGCCTGGTGTTGACGGCCGCGTGCTCGGCGCACAACGACGCCGGCACCACGTCAACTTCGGCCGCCGCACCATCCGCGCCGGCAGCGGCGTTCACGGAAGGCAAGGAATACGTGAAGCTGGCGCCCGCCAAGGGCACCGCGGCACCGACCGGCGCGCTGGAAGTGGTCGAGGTGTTTTCCTACGGTTGCCCGCACTGCGCCGAGTTCGCGCCGTACATGGACAAGCTGCGCGCCGAGTTGCCGAAAGGCACCAGGGTGACCTACATGCCGGCCGTGTTCAATGCATCCTGGGTGCCGTATGCGCAGGCCTATTACGCGGCGCGCCAGCTCGGCGTGTTCGAGCAGACGCACGATGCACTTTTCCAGGCCATGCTGGAACGCTATCCGCTGAACTCGCTCGACGACCTCGCGGCGTTCTATGCGCGCCATGGCGTGGACCAGAAGAAGTTCATCGCCGCGGCCACCGACGCCGAGACCACCCGCCAGATGGCGGCAGACCAGAAGACCGAAATGAGCTGGGGCATCGATGCCACGCCGACGCTGGTGGTGGGCCGCCGCGCCAGCGATGCAGAGGATGCGCCGTTCGTCGCGTTGATGCGCAGCAACACCATCGACAGCTACGAACAGCTGCAGCAGGTCGGCCTGTGGATGGCGCAACACGCCGGGAAGCACTGAACGCGCGCCGATCCATCCGTGCAATCCGGCACACGGAAGTCCGCACCCCGAAGTGGTAGTCTCGATCCAATGAGCGCCGATACTCCCATCGCTCCCGGCACCGGCGTGCTGCGCGTGCTGAGCTGCAACATCCTTGCCGGCGCAAGCGTCAAGCGTTATCACGAATACTTCACGCGCAGCTGGGGCGCGGTGCTTCCCGGCAGGTACAAGCTCGGCAACCTGGACAGCCTTGCACGCTCCATCGCCGAGTTCGACGTGATCGGCTTGCAGGAAGCCGACGCGGGCAGCATCCGCTCCGGCTTCCTCAACCAGACGCGTTATCTCGCGGAAACTTCCGGGCTGCCGTACTGGAGCCACCAGCCCAATCGCCGGCTCTCCAATGTTTCGCACACGGCCAACGGCCTGATCAGCCGCAACGCGCCCAACGAAGTGCTCGACTATCCGCTGCCGGGACGCTTGCGGGGCCGCGGCGTGCTGCTGGCGCGTTATGGCGAGGATCGCGAAGCACTGACCGTGGCGGTCGCGCACCTGTCGCTCGGCACCCAATCGCGCGCGCGCCAGATCGATTTCATCGCCGAACTGTTGCAGGGCCGCGACAACGTGGTCCTGATGGGCGATTTCAACTGCCCGCCCGACAGCCCCGAGCTGCGCAACCTGTTCGCGCGTACGGCGCTGGCACCGCCCGTGAATCCTGCCCCGACTTTCCCCAGCTGGCGCCCGCAGCGCGCGATCGACCACATCCTGGTCAGTGCCGGAATCACCGTCGAACGCATGTGGACGCTGCCCGCGGCTTTTTCCGACCACCTGCCGCTGGCCGCCGAAATCCGGGTGCCGGTGACCGTGTGGAAAGCCGCCGCCTGAGCGATCTCCGGCTGTCGCCTTCCTGAATGCACCGGGGCACCAGTCAACCGGCGCCGATGCGTCGCGTTTCCTCTCCCTGCGGGCCGCACCCAACCATCCACGCAGAGGAAACCATCATGCAACGCAACGTCATCCTGGCGGCTGCGATCGCCATCGGACTCGGCTTTGCCACGGGCGCGATCGCCCAGACCACGCCGGCCACCTCGACCGCTGCCACGCGGCCGCACAACGCCGCCAGCGAAACCGGCCGCGACGTCGAGCAGCAGAAGCGCATCGAACAAGGGCTGCAGTCGGGGCAGCTCACGTCCGGCGAAGCGCGCAAGCTGGAAGCCGGCGAAGCGCGCATCGACAAGACCGAGCAACGCGACCTGCGCAACGGCTCGCTCTCGGCGTCGGAACGCGCGCAGATCCAGCGGCAGCAGAACCGCGAGAGCAAGGCCATCTACAACCAGAAACATGATGCGCGAACCGGCAACCCCGATTCGCTGAAATCCAACATGGAACAGGCGAACGTGCAGCGCAACATCAACCAGGAACAGCGCCTGCACAACGGCGTCACGAACGGCTCGCTGACCAACCGCGAACTCGCGCGGCAGGAAGGCAACGAGGCGCACGTCGACGGCATGGAATCGCGGCACGATACCCTGCGCCAGACGGGCAGGATCCAGCGCACCGACAACCGCGACAGCCGCAGCATCCACCGCGCCAGGCACAACAAGCGCGTGCGCCACTGAGTCCTTCGGGAAAGGCCGCGCAAGCGGCCTTTCCTTTCGCGTGGCAACCTGCGACGAACCGGGAACCCCGGTTCGCCGCATCGTCTAGAATCGCGGGCATGAATGGATTGTTCCTGCCGCGCACCGCGCTGCGCTTCCACCTTCGCATCGTCGCCGCCGCCGCCGCACTGCTCGGCGTGGCGCCGGCCCCCTCCGCGCAATCCACCGCGCCCGCCCTTGCACAGCAGCGCGACGCGTTCCGCGCGGCCTATGCCGCCGCGCAGAACGGCCAGGACTGGCGCGCGCTGGCGCAAGGCCTGCAGGACTATCCGCTGTATCCGTACCTGGAGGCAGCCGCGCTGCAGCACGACATCAAGACCGCCAGTACCGCCCAGATCGACGCGTACCTGCAGCGTTACGCCGGCATGATCCCGGCCGACGACGTGCGCAACGCCGAACTGGGATGGTCTGCGCAGCAGAAAGACTGGGCGAACTTCCGGCACTTCTACCAACCGGGCCTTGGCGACACCCTCACGTGTGATGCCTTGCAGGCCACGCTCGCGCAGGGAAAGCCACTCGATTTCGACCGCGATCTTGCGGCGCTGTGGCAGCAGACGAGCGCGCCGTCCGCATGCACGCCGGTGTTCGCCGCGGCCGCGGCACAGGGATTGCTGACACCGCAACGCGTGTGGGACCGCATCGAACGTGCCGCCGACGCCGGCAATGCCTCGACGATCGAGCAATCCGCGCAGTGGTTGTCCGGCGCGGATGCCGCCGCGGCCCAGCGCATCGCGGATGCCCTGCGCTCACCCGCGACCCTGCTGAAGAAGGCCACCACGTTCACCGACACGCCGCGCGCACGGGAAGCCGTCAGCCGCGCACTGGTGCGCATGGCGCGGCGCGACAGTACACAGGCGCAAGCGTATTGGGACACGCTTTCGAAACAATTCAAGTTCGATCAAAACGAGCGCGATCGCGTGCTCGCGGCACTCGCGCTCTACAACGCCGTCGATTTCGGACCCGACGCCGTCGCGCGGCTCGCCGCCCTGCCACCGTCCGCGCAAACGGATGCGACGCGCGAGTGGCGGGTGCGCGCAGCGGTGGCGCAGGGCGACTGGAAGGCTGCCGAAGCGGCGATCGCGGCGCTGACGCCGGATGAAATGCGGCACGACGAATGGCGCTACTGGAAGGCGCGCATCGCGCAGGAACTCGGCAAAACGTCCACCGCGCTGGACGGGTATGCCTCGCTCGCGCAGCAGGCGACGTTCTACGGATTCCTTGCGGCGGATCGGGCCAATCTTCCCTACTCCATTTGCCCGCAAACATTGACCGCCGATCCGGCCGCGCTGCAGCAGGTCGAAACCGACCCGGGCCTCGTGCGCGCTTTCGAGTTCTTCGCGCTGGACATGCTGCCCGATGCGCGCCGCGAATGGAATCGCGCCTTCGCCAACCTCACGCCCGCGCTGCAATTGCAGGCGGCGGCGCTGGCGTCCAGCCGCGGCTGGGTCGATCGTGCCGTGTTCGCGTTCGGAAAATCGGGCGACCTGCAGTATTACGCGCTGCGCTTTCCGCTGGCGGACAAGGATCGCGTGATCACTTCGGCGCGCAACGCGGGCATCGATCCGGCGTGGGCGTTCGCGATCATCCGCGCGGAAACCGCGTGGCAAACCGATGCGCGTTCCGGCGCCGATGCGCGCGGCCTGATGCAATTGCTGCCGGGCACGGCCCAATTGGTCGCGCGCCGCAGCGGCCTGGCGTACAACGGTGGCGCCAGTCTGTATGACCCAGCCATCAACATTCCGCTGGGCACGCAATACCTTGCCAATCTCGCGGTACGCTTCGACGGCAGTCCATGGCTGGCGTCGGCCGCCTACAACGCCGGCCCCGCCAACGCACAACGCTGGGTCGATGCACACGGCAGCCTCGATCCCGAAACCTTCATCCTCACGATCCCGTTCAACGAAACCCGCGACTACGTGACGCGCGTGATGTCGTTCGCGACGATCTACGGCTGGCGCCTGCACGACGAACCCGTTCCCATCTCCTCGCGGCTGCCCGCGATCGGTACGCCGTATGATCCTGGCACCGATCCGGCGCGCAAGCAGGTCGTGTGCCGCGTTCCGCAACCTGCACCCGCGACGACCACGTCTCCCGCCGCTGCCACAGGGAAACCTTCGCCATGACGCCCAAACGTTACGTCGTCCTCGGCGGCACCGGATTCATCGGCAGCCACCTGCTGGCTGCGCTGGCCGGCGACGGACATCGCATCACGGTGCTCAGCCGCAACCGCGAACAGAAGCGCGCGATCAACGTGCTGCCGAATGTGCGCACCATCAGCACCGATGTGTACGACCGCGCGTCGCTGGAGAAATACATCGCGGGCAGCGACGCCGTGGTCAACCTGGTCGGCATCCTCAACGAGACCGGCGACGCCACCTTCACCCACGCGCATGTGAACCTCACCGCGACCTTGATCGCGGCCTGCCGGCAGGCGGGCGTACGCCGCATCCATCTGATGAGTTCGCTGAATGCCGGCAACCGCGCTTCCAAATACCTGAAGACGCGCGGCGAAGCCGAAGCGCAGGTGCGCAACTCCGGCCTGGACTGGACCATCTACCGGGCGAGCGTGGTGTACGGCGACGGCGACGGTTTCGTGTCCAGGTTCCTGAAACTGTTGCGCATGGGTCCCGTGTTGCCGCTCGCGCAACCGCACGCGAAATTCCAGCCCGTCTGGGTGCGCGACGTGGCAGCTGCGATCCGGTGCTGCCTCGGCGACCGCGCCAGCATCGGCAGGATCCATGAACTGTACGGGCCTGACACGCTGGAGCTTGTGGCAATCGTGCGGATGATCCGCGACGCGGCGGGCCTGCGCCGCGTGGTGTTGCCGCTGCCGGGCGCGCTCGGACGCCTGCAGGCGATCGCCGCCGAACTGGTTCCGGGAAAGCCCTTCTCGCGCGACAACTTCAATTCGCTCGGTGTCGATTCGGTCGGCAGCCGCGACGGCTTCGCGGACCTCGGCATCACGCCGCGCCGCTTTGCGGCGATGCTGCCGGCGGTGCTCGGCAACCATGCGCGGGCACACCTGCTCGACATCGCACGCCTGACCCAGGACACGTGAAAGTGTCCACGCATCGCGTGTACCTGGTCGGCGGCGCGGTGCGCGACGAACTGCTGGGTCGCGCGCACGGCGATCGCGACTACGTGGTGGTCGGCGCGGCGCCGGCAGACATGCTGGCGCTGGGCTACAAACCGGTCGGCAAGGACTTCCCGGTGTTCCTGCACCCCGGCACCGGCGAGGAATACGCGCTGGCGCGCACCGAGCGCAAGACCGGGCCGGGTTACCACGGCTTCAGTTTCCATGCCGCACCCGACGTGACGCTCGAAGACGACCTTGCGCGGCGCGACCTCACCATCAATGCGATGGCGCGCGATGAAGCGGGCGCACTGGTCGATCCGCATGGCGGTGCGAAGGATCTGCGCGAACGCCTGTTGCGACATGTCTCGCCCGCGTTCGCCGAAGACCCCGTGCGCATCCTGCGGGTCGCACGGTTCCTCGCACGCTTCGCGCCGCTCGGCTTCCGCATTGCGGATGAAACCATGGCGCTGATGCAAGCGATGGTCGCGGACGGCGAAGCCGCGCACCTCGTGCCCGAACGCGTGTGGCAGGAAACGCGCAAGGCGCTGGCCGAACCCGAGCCCTCGGCCTTTGTGCGAACCTTGCGCGAATGCGGTGCGCTGGCCGTGTTGTTCCCCGAAGTCGATGCGCTGTACGGCGTACCGCAATCGCCGCAGCATCACCCGGAAGTCGATTGCGGCAAGCACCTTGAACTGGTGATGGATCAGGCCGCGCGGCTTGCGCCCGGCGACGACCTGGCAGGGTTCTGCGCATTCACCCACGACCTGGGCAAGGCGCTCACGCCGGAAGACGAACTGCCGCGCCACATCGCGCACGAACACCGCGGCCTCGAACCGCTGGCCGCCTTGTGCGAACGCCTGAAGGTGCCGGCCGAACACGCCCAGCTCGCGGCGCTGACCTGCCGCCATCACCTCGACGCCCATCGCGCGCTCGAGCTGAAACCTGCCACCGTCCTGGCGCTGCTGGAAGCCTTCGACGCCTTTCGCCGCCCGCAGCGTATCGAACCATTCCTCGTCGCCTGCATGGCCGACAAACGCGGCCGCCTGCACCACGAAAACGACGCCTACCCGCAAGCCGATTTCCTGCGCGCCGCGCGCGACGCCGCATCAAAAGTCACCGCGCAACCCTTCATCGAACAAGGCCTGCACGGCCCCGCCATCGGCGAAGCCGTGCGCAAGGCGCGCATCGCGGCGATCGGGGAAACCCCCAAGGGCTAGCTTTGGGGTTCTCGAAAGGCTTCGTGCTGCGTGAAGTACCCTGACAGCCAACGATCCAAAGTGGTCGTTCGGTCTAGCGTTCATCAACAGTATACCGAAATCACGCCATAAACTCTTGAGGTGATGCTCATGCTAGCAACCGAAATTAACACCTCGGACATTCCTTTTCTCTTCACAAATTTCAAGCAAAAAATCAAGGAAAAACATTGGCTCCGCCAAGTCAAAGAGTGCAAGACTGCCATTCGTGGCAATCTTCTGCTTAAGGCGTATCTGCAAAAAGAATATGAGATTGCGTACCAGCTTTCTCACATGAGCGACTTGGCTCACCAATACGGCAGGATTCCGCCTGCATATTGCATGGACCGCACGATCTATCCAGCCGTCGGATTTATGGCCCAAGTGCTATCAGCTATCAAACAATTAGCACCAGCTGACGCCGATCGGGTGCTGGGACGTGTAAAAGGCGCCTTCAAGAATCCAGACGATATGCGGGCGCTTCGTTTGGAGTTGACAGCGGCAACTCACTTCATTCGCAGAGGTAAAACGGTTAGCTGGCCGGAGATAACGGGCACCGGCAGGTTCGACCTCTTGGTCGAGGGCTTGGGAACTGGCGCACTTGAGGTCGAGTGCAAATCAATCTCCGCGGACAAAGGCAGAAAAATTCACCGCAGGGA
>DATEKI010000199.1:0-4898 GCA_035277545.1 Rhodanobacteraceae bacterium
CGCGCATGCGGACCGATCACCAGCGGCGCCGGCGCAACGGACTCCTCGCCGAGGCCGGGAAACGGGGCGTTGACGAAGAACGGCACGCCTTCGACACGCAGGTCGCGGGTCGAGCCGAACGCGCGGGTGTTGTCGGCATTCACCGACGCGCGATGCACCCACTGCCGTTCGGCACGATTGAACGGCAATTCCTCGCGATCGGCCGCCGAGAAATAGCGCCGGAAGAACACGCCGAAATGCTGCAACCACTTGCGCGTGTGGCCGATGACCGGATAGTTGCGCAGGATGGCGTTGCGGGTTTGCGCACGGTCATAGACGAACAGCGCGGCGGCCACCGCCAGCAGGACCAGCAACAGCAGCAGGACGATCGATGCCAGGGTCTCGGTCGCGATCAGCGTCCAGCCCGGCGTGCCGGCGGCATTCATTCGGTGCACTCCAGAACCCCAAAACGAAAATCCATTCTAACGGCCGCAACCACCTCGATTGCCGCCCACGCGACCCTCCATGTGCGGGCCGCACCGATCCCGCTTGCTTGTTAGATATCACAATGATATCTTTATGCCACATCTCGGGAGAATCCCCATGAACGAAACCAAGGCTGCCTCGTTGTCCGGCATTCCGCTCGCCGTGCTGTTCGTGCTGTTGTTCATCGGCAGCGCCGCGTTGTTCTTCTACGGCGGTGCGAACCAGATCCCCGTCGCCGTCGGTGTCGGTGTAGCGGTGTTCGTGATCGTCGCCTTCCTCTGCAAGGGGTTCTTCCAGGTACAACCCAACCAGGGCCAGGTGATGCTGCTGTTCGGCCGCTATGCCGGTACCGCCCGCGAAACCGGTCTGCGCTGGACCAATCCCTTCCTCACCAAGCGCGCGGTCAGCTTGCGAGTACGCAACTTCGAATCGTCCAAGCTCAAGGTCAACGACGCCGACGGCAACCCCATCGAGATCGCCGCGGTGATCGTGTGGCAGGTCGTGGACACGGCCGAGGCCGTGTTCCAGGTGGACGATTACGAGAACTACGTGCATATCCAGAGCGAATCCGCGCTGCGCCAGATGGCGCAAAGTTATCCCTACGATTCGCACGAGGACGGCAAGCCTTCCCTGCGCAGCCACGGCGACGAGATCACCGCGCACCTGTGCGAACAGATCCAGGAACGCCTCGGCAAGGCCGGCGTCAAGGTCCTGGAAGCGCGCATCAGCCACCTCGCCTACGCGCAGGAAATCGCGCAGGCCATGCTGCAGCGCCAGCAGGCCGGCGCGATCATCGCCGCGCGCACGAAGATCGTCGAAGGCGCGGTCAGCATGGTGCAGATGGCGCTGGAGCAGTTGAGCCAGCAGCACATCGTGGAACTGGACGAGGAACGCCGCGCCGCGATGGTGTCGAACCTGCTGGTGGTGCTGTGCGGCGAACGCGGCACCCAGCCCGTGCTCAACACGGGCACGCTGTACCAGGGTTGACGCGTGAGCGCGGAGAAATCCGACAAGAAGGCCTACCCGCTGCGCATCAGCGCGGCGGTGCTGGACGCAATGCAGCGCTGGTCGAACGATGAACTGCGCTCGCTCAATGCGCAGATCGAATACGTGTTGCGCGACGCGCTGCGCAAGGCCGGACGCATCAAGGCCGACGCGAAATCTTCCCGTCCCCATTCGGGCTGAACGGAAAACACCCATGAACAACCAGACACGCTGGACCTACAAGGTCGTACGCTTCCAATCCTCGACCTTCTTCAAGCTTCGTCCCGATCCGGATGAAATCACCGACCAGTTGAACCAGTTGGGGCGCGACGGTTGGGAACTGGTGCACGTGGTCGAAGGCTACGGTGTACCCTCGCCGGTGTTCTACCTCAAACGCCCGGCTTGACCGCGCGTCCCGGGAAGGGAACCACCATGCATCGCACATCCATCGCCGCCGCGCTGATCGCCGCCCTCCCCGCGCTTGCACTCGGCGCGGGCCAACCGCCTGCCGCGACCGAAAAGCCGCACCCTTCGTCGAGTGCGCATGCGAATGCGATGGCCGGACAGGCGGGCGCTGCGCGCATGGAAGCTTGCGGAAACCTTTCCGGTGCGTTGCTGGACGCCTTCGACAAGGGTGACTTCAAGGCCACCGCCGCTCATTTCGACAGCCGGATGCTGGCCGTGGTCGATGCGCAAAAACTCGGGGAAGTGCAGAAGTCGATCGGAGCGCAATTCGGAAAACTCGAGTCGCGCGGGGCTCCACAGAGCGTGATGTACCAGGGCTTGGCGATCGTCAGCACGCCCCTGCACTACGCGAAGGGCGATCTCGCCGCGATCGTCGCCTGCGACAATGACGGCAAGGTCGCCGGGTTCCGGTTGAACCCCGTTGCGCCGCCTGCTTCGAACTAGCGATCCGGATGGACCTCGCGAACGGCAGCCCCCATGCCCCCCCGCACCGTTGTGCCGGTGCGGGAGAGCGCCGCGCGTTGATGGAACGCGCCTTCGCCCTGGGCATTCCGCGCGATTACGGCCGCGTCCGGAAACTCCGCCTGCAGCGCGAACCGGCGCGGCTCGTTCCGATCGGCCCGGACATCCATGGCCGCACGCAATGGCTGCAACCGCGCGCTGCACGCGCGCTGGCGCGCATGCGCGAAGCCGCCGCGCGCATGGGGGTGGAACTGCCGATCGTCTCGGCGTTTCGTTCCATCGAGTACCAGCTCGGGATCATCGAACGCAAACGCGCGCGCGGGTTATCCATCGACGAAATCCTGCACGCCAGCGCCGCGCCAGGCTACAGCGAACACCACTCGGGGCGCTGCGTCGATTTCACTGCGCCAGGTTTCACGCCATTGGAAGAAGAATTCGAACGCTCACCGGCCTTCCGGTGGCTGCGGCGAAGCGCGGCGGGGTACGGATTCGGCCTCTCCTACCCGCGCGGGAATGTCCACGCGATTGCGTATGAACCCTGGCACTGGTGTTGGCACGCGCGAATCTAGCATCCGTGGTTTCGATTTGCTGGTCATTCCGGGATGACGAGCAACCCCATAGGCGTCGGGGCGCCGTCGCGCACTGGTGTCGGCACACCTGATCCCCATATCAAATGCGACCTCGCCAGCAAGGATATCGCATGCGCTTACCGGCAATCGCGGCAGCCACGCCTGTTGCCGTATATGCAAGGCAGTCGTGGGACGCACTACGGGATGCGGTATCGCCAAGGCGCAAGCTGCTGAAGGAACTGAGCGCACGCTGGGGTGCGCGTGGCGACAAGAGTGGCTTCCTGGCCAGCCGCTACTTCGAACTGACCCGCGGCAAATCGCCTGCGGCCAAGGTGGACGACAAGACCTGGGCCGATCTGGAGTTCCCGGAAATCTTCGCACGCATGGATACGACCATGACGCCGATCGGTGGCCAGGTCCTGTTCGCGCTACTGCGCGACTACGTCGACGATGCCAACGTGTTGGCCCGCCGCTACGCAAGTTGCGCCGGACTCGCGGGCGACACGCCATGGCGCGAAAGCCTCCAGCTCCGGCTCGCCGGACTGAAGGATGATTCGAACGCCGATATCGCCGAACTCCTGTTCGGTGACCGACCGAGTCGGCCGAATCACGACGCGCTGATCAAGGCCTGGGGTTTGGGCTCGTTCGTGTTGCTCCTGCTCGTGGCGGTGCTCGGATGGCCCGCGTGGATCTGGCTGGCGGTGATCCCGGTCAACACGGCGATCATCCTTCACGGCATGTGGTGGCGGGTACGCGAGTCGGAAATGCTGAAGCACGCCGCGGCGCTGCTCGACGTGGCGGACCGCGTCGCCGCGGTTCCGGACCCCGACGACACGTTGCCGCAACTCGCGGCGCTTCGTGACGAAGCGCGTTCCCGGAACGCGTCGCGCAGGATCCTGTTCTGGTACGCGTTGATGAAACTGCCGCTGCTCTCGGCCGTGTTCTCCGTCCTGAACTTCGCGTTCCTGATCGAGCTCGTAATCCACGTACACACGGTCGAACGTTTCTTCGCGAATCGTTCAAGGCTGCACGCCACGTTCGTACTGACGGGAGAAATCGATGCGACGATTGCCCTCGCGTCGTTCCTGCAGCAATATCCACGCCATTGCGCGCCGGCCATCGTCGACGAACGCACGCTTGCGATCACGGACGGCTGCCATCCGCTGCTGCCCGGCGGCGTCGCCAATTCCGTCCGGCTCGCGCAACAATCGGCCCTGGTCACGGGCTCGAACATGGCCGGCAAGACCACCTTCATCAAGATGCTCGCCTGCAATGCCATCCTCGGACGGACCGCGGGCTTCTGCCTCGCCTCGGCGGCGACGATCCCGCGCGCGACCGTGATGGCATCGATCCACGGCCTGCATTCGGTCGCATCGGGCAAGAGCCACTACTTCACCGAAATCGAAACGATCGATGCCTTCATTCGCGAGAGCACTCCGGATCGCACACGCATCCTGGTGATCGACGAGCCGTTCAGCGGCACCAACACCGTCGAGCGCATCGCGGTGGCGCGCGCGGTGCTGGAAGCCCTGGAATCGCGCGCCATCGTGCTGGTCACCACGCACGACGTCGAACTGCAAGCGATGCTCGGCGGTCGCTACGCGCTCTACCACTTCCAGGAAAATCCCCTCCAGGAGCAGCCCGACGCGGAAGGCTGGTTCGATTACCGGCTGCGGCCGGGCGCTGCGACGGAGCGCAACGCGATCCGCCTGCTCGACAGGCTCGGCTTTCCGCGGGAGATCACGGCCAGCGCGCTGGCTTATGCCGGTGCCGAAGGGACCCCCGCGGGCAAGCCACCTGCAGGAATCACGACTGCGAACGCTTGACCGGCTTCGCGCCGGCCTTGGGCGGGTTCGCGGCATCGACCACCCTCCAGAGGTAGAACGCGGCGAGCGTGCGATACGGCGCCCAGCGCTCGCCGAACTCGCGCAGCATGCGCGGCGGCGGCATTTC
>DATEKI010000200.1:0-3045 GCA_035277545.1 Rhodanobacteraceae bacterium
GCCCAGGATCGACAGCACCTTCGGCAGGTCACGGTGGAACAACTGGTCCTGCAGGTTGCGCGTGCCGGTGGAAACGATCACCCGCTTGCCGGAAAGCAACGCCGGCACCAGGTACGCGAAGGTCTTGCCGGTGCCGGTGCCGGCCTCGACCACCAGTGCGTCGTGGTTTCCTATCGCCTCCGATACCGCATCGGCCATCCGCTGCTGCGTCTCGCGCGGCGCGAAGTTCGGAACCTCGCGCGCGAACGGGCCATCCGCGCCGAGCAAAGCGGAAGCATCTTGCGAATCGGTCAGGACGGCCATCATGCAAGTATCGCCGAGCCTGCCGCGCGGCGAAACCGCGGCCGGCTTTTGCTGGCATCATCTCCGTCAGGGATCCGAGGGGACGGCACATGAAATCCATCCGTATGGCGTGGCTGGCGGCTGCGGTCGTCGCGAGCTTTCTTGCGACGGGCATTCCGTACTGGCGAGTGCCCTATCACCATCTCACCTTGCCGAATGCGTTGTGGCACCCGGGCCTGCTGGTGCCGGTGGCTGCAGCCTTTTTGTTGTGCCGCTTTCGCGTCGCATCGATCCTTGCGACCGGCACGCTGATGACGCTCTCGATCGTGGCCGTCGCTTGGGTTCGCATCCAGGTGGAAACGGCGCGCGATCCGACTTCGCACAACCTCTGGCCCTTCGAAATCGCAATCGTCCTCGGCATCGCGCTGGTCTGCGCTTGGCCGGCGGCCGGTGCGGGCCGGTTGCTGGCGGCTGCGTCCACAGGCCGCGACAACAAGCCATCCTGACCTGGGGAAGGCCGTTGAGTCGCCCCCGCTGCTTCAAGCCGGCCCGCGATACTCGCAACCCTCCCCGTTCTGCGCGCGCTTGACCACCACGCGTTGCAACTGCGGCAGGTCGCCGAGCTTTTCCCACGTGAAGCGGGCGATGTTTTCCATGGTGGGAATGCCGAGGCCTTCCACGTCATTGAGCATGCGATGGTCGAGGGCGTCGTGCGCGACTGCGATGCGGCGCTCGAGATCACCCATGTCGACGACCCAACCGCGTTCGGTCAGCGGACCCCGGAGCCACACTTCCACTTGATAGGAATGGCCGTGCACGCGGCGGTAACGCGGGTCGCCACCGGGGCCGGCGTCGAGCTGGTGGGCGGCGTCGAAGCGGAATTCCTTCCAGACGGTGAAGATTTGTTCGCTCATGGGATGCCAAGATACTTGTGGGTCTGCAGGCTCAGGCGCCAATGCGGATGGGCCTTGCAATAATCGACCGCCGCGCGGGTATTTTCCGCGACGCGCGGCCCGTCCATCGGTTGCAGGAAGAAATGCGCCGCGACGAAATCCGCGAAACGTTCCGGCATGGCCGTGGGCTGCGGATACACCAGTTTCAGCTCGTTCGCGCGCTTGAGTTTCACCGGCGCGGTGCTCTTGGGGCTGACGGTAATCCAGTCCAGGCCTTCCGGTGCTTCCAGCGTGCCGTTGGTCTCCACCGCACATTCGAAACCGCGCGCGTGCATCGCGTCGAGCAACGACGTGTCGATCTGCAGCAGCGGCTCGCCGCCGGTGAACACCACGAAGCGGTTTTCGCCCTGATCCCGTGGCCACAAGCCCGCGACCTTGTCCGCGGCGGCATCGGCATCCGGATACTTGCCGCCGTTCCCGCCGTCGGTGCCGACGAAATCGGTGTCGCAGAAGTCGCACACCGCCGCGGCACGATCCTGCTCGCGCCCCGACCACAGGTTGCAGCCGGAAAAGCGGCAGAACACGGCCGGACGGCCGGCGTGGAAGCCCTCGCCCTGAAGCGTGTAGAAGATTTCCTTGATGGCGTACATGCGGACGATCGAATCCCGAACCCGCTATTTTGCCAGCGCCGCGCCCCGGCGTCGCGGTAAGCTGTCCGCCCGCTTCCGGGAACCCGAAGGATGCTGCAACGCGATCCGCCTCCCGCACTGCGACCTTTCGTCGGCACGCTCTGGGCGGGCGAACCGGCCGCGGACGCTTCGGTCCTCCGCGAACGCGTCTTGCCCACCGGGCGCATGCACCTGGTGTTCCGCTCGTCGGCACATCCGCTGCGGATCCTGGACGACCCACGGGATCGCCGTGGCAGCAGCTTCGGACACGCAGTCGTCGGTGGCGTGCGCGCCGGATCCTACCTGCGCGAAGTGTTGCCCGGCGGCGCTTCGGTCGGGGCCGAATTGCGCGCCGGCGCCTGCATGGCGCTGTTCGGCGTACCGGCCGACGCGCTGGCAGGGCGGCACACGCTGCTCGAAGACCTGTGGGGTGCGGAAGCGATGCATGCCTGCGACCGCATTTTTTCGGCGCACGGTGCGGCGGACCGACTCGACGCGTTCGCGGACATCCTCGCCGCGCGACTGCCGCGCGTGCATGGGTTGCATCCGGCGGTCGCCGCGGCACTCGCGGGGTTCCGTGAGTCGCAGGAAGTACGCGCCATGGTCGTGGCCAGCGGCTACAGCCATCGGCACTTCATCGCCGTGTTCGAACGCGAAACCGGAATGACGCCTAAGCGCTTCTGCCGCGTGCAACGTTTCCGCAAACTGCTGGCGGATGCCGCGGCGCACCCGGGACTGTCGTTGACGGAACTGGCGCTGGCGCATGGCTACAGTGATCAACCGCACTTCAACCGCGAATTCCGCGCCTTCACCGGCATCACGCCCGGCGAGTACCGGCGTGCGGCGCCGCGCTATCCGCACCACGTCCCGCTTGCCTGAGCGCGGTTCACCCGCACGCGCAGGTCAAATTCCTGCAAGCGCCGGGGCCGCCGCCGCGTGACAATCGCGTTCGCCCATTCCCGAGGAACCGCCATGGCCATCCACGAAGCATTCGCCTACCTCACCGTCGACGGCGCGGCCGAGGCCATCGATTTCTACACCCGCGCATTCGGCGCGCGCGAGAAGTTCCGCCTCGCCGAACCAAGCGGGCGCATCGGCCACGCCGAACTCGATTTCGGGGGCACCACGATCATGCTGGCTGACGCCTTTCCCGAATACGGCCTGCGCGATCCGAAGGCCCTCGGCGGCACCGCGGTGACGAT
>DATEKI010000201.1:0-8702 GCA_035277545.1 Rhodanobacteraceae bacterium
GGCGGCGGCGGCATCGGCGGCGGTGCTTCAGGGAGTTGGTGATGGATGCGATGAGATGGTTGCGGCACTGGTTCCACGCGCCCGCGAGCCGGGCGTTCCCGCCCGCCGCCATGCAGGAAATCCAGGAAGCGATCGCGGCGGGCGAAGTGAAGCACGACGGCGAGATCTGCTTCGCGGTCGAGGCGCGCCTGCCTGCGCGCTACCTGCTCGGTGGGCGCCGCATCCGCGCGCGCGCCGAAAGCGTTTTCGGCGACCTCAAGGTATGGGATACCGAGCGCCGCACGGGGGTCCTGATCTATGTCCTGCTGGGCGACTACACGATCGAGATCATTCCCGATCGCGGCGTGGCGGCGCGCGTGCCGGAGGGCTCGTGGGAACGCATCATCGGATTCATGAGCGAGCAGTTCCGGCAGGAGCAATGGAAGCAAGGCGCGCTGGACGGCATCATCGCCACGCACAATCTGCTGGAGTTGTACCTGCCGCCCGGACCGGGCCGCCGCAACGCATTGCCGGACAAGCCGGTGGTGTTGTAACCCGGGGTCAGTTCGCGGTCGCCATGCGCAATGCCTCGACGAGCGCAGCGGGTGAAGCGGCCGGTGGCTGGCATGTCGAGCCAGAACACACGTAGGCAGCGCCATCGCCGCGGGATTCGCGCGCGGCGAGTACGCCAGGCAATCGGGTTGCATCGGCCGGGATCAGGAACGCGTCGACAGGATCGCCGCCCGGCAAGAGTCTGGCGCTGCGCAGCGAGGAATGCACGGCGGCTTGCCAGTCCGCGGAACGCGCCGCGGGGCAGCGCACCACGACCTGCAGGCGCGGGTGGGCGGATTCATCCAGCGCGCGCAGCAGCGTGGGGCACGCATCGGGGTAGCGATTCAACGCGTCGGCCGCGGCGTCCAACGCACGGGCCGCACGATCGAGGTAGCGCGTTTCTCCGACCAGGTGACCCAGCCGCAACAGCGCGCGGATCGCCACGGCGCCGCCATTCGGCAGTGCATCGTCCATCCAGTTCCCGTTGTGCGCCAGTGGCGTGGCGTGTTGCGGCGTGGAAAAAAGAAATGCGCCTGAGGTCCCGTCATCGAATTTGTCCAGCAAGGCATCGGCAAGCGCGATGGCCCATTCCAGGTCGTGCGGATCGAAGGCCACCTGCATGGCTTCGAGCAAGGCATCCAGCAGTAACGCGTGGTCGTCGAGGAAGCCGGCGATGCGCCATGCGGGTTCCGCCGCGTTGGCGTAGAGATGTCCGTCGATCCAGGCCGCTTCACGCAGTGCAGCCAGCGCGCGCCGCGCCATGCCGGCGCAACGCGCGTCGCCCAGCAGTCGCGCGCTGCGTGCAAGGCCCGATATGGCAGCCGCGTTCCATGCCGTGAGGATCTTGTCGTCCCGCGCGGGGGGTATTCGCTTCGCGCGGATTCCGAACAGGTGATGGCGTATTCCGTCGAGGCGTCTGGCGAGTACGGCGGGCGCTTCATCGAAGTGCGTGGCCAGGGCATCCAGGGGAACATCGCGCACCAGGTGCCAGCTGCGCCCCTCGAAATTCGGCGGCCCATCCAGTCCGAATGCAGCTTGCGCCAAGGCGAAATCGGCATCGCCCACGGCGGCGCGCACCTCGTCGCGGGTCCACAGGTAATACTTGCCTTCCTCGTGTTCGCTGTCGGCGTCGAGCGAACTGTGGAACGCGCCATTCGGCGCCGTCATGTCGCGCGCAAGCCATTCCACGATGCCTTGCGCGGCTGTCACTGCATCCTGGCGCAGCCGGGAGTCGGTGCCCGGGCTCGCCGCCACGCGCGCGTAGACCGGCAGCAATTGCGCGTTGTCGTACAGCATTTTTTCGAAGTGCGGTATCGTCCAGTCCGCGTCGACGCAATAGCGGAAGAAGCCGCCACCCAGGTGGTCCTGCAGGCCGCGTGCCGACATGCTCGCGAGCGTGAGGTGTGCCATCCCGGTTGCCGTCGCGTCGCGTGTGTCCAGCATCCACTCGATCTCGCCCGCGCGCGGAAACTTTGGCGCGCCGGTGTTGCCGCCGTGCGCGCGATCGAAACGCGCGGCGATACGTTGCATCGCGGTCGCCCGCGCTGCGGCCGGCTCGACCGCTTGCCCCGGCGAACCAGCGTGCGCATGCTGCAACCAATCACGCAGCTGCCCCGCTTGCGCGCGAAGCTCGCCGCGGTGGTTGTCGAAATATTCGCGCACGCGTTGCAGCACTTCCGGAAAACCCGGCAGCCCGTGTCGTGGCGTCGGCGGGAAATACGTGCCGACATGGAACGGCGTGAGATCCTGCGGATCGAGAAAGGCCGTCAACGGCCAGCCGCCACCACGGCCGCTGAGCGCCTGGTGCGCAAGCTGGTACGCGCGATCGATGTCGGGGCGCTCCTCGCGGTCCAGCTTGATGTTGACGAACGCACGGTTCATCGCCGCGGCGATCGACGGATCCTCGAAGCACTCATGCGCCATCACGTGGCACCAATGGCAGGCGCTGTAGCCGATCGAGAGCAGGATGGGCGTATCGGTTTCGCGCGCATGGGCCAGCGCGATGTCATCCCACGGCTGCCAGTGCACCGGATTGTCTGCGTGCTGGCGCAGGTACGGGCTGGATGCGCCGCCCAGCCGGTTGCGTGCGAAGGCGTCATGGTTCATGCCGCCATGCTAGCGCGACAAAAAGGAAGCCCGGCTTGCGCCGGGCTTCGGACGAGGAAATGCTCGCGCCTATCTGGGTGCCGCGGTGCCCGCGCCGATGTACTTGCCGAGGAAGGGCAGCATCATGTTCCACAGCTCCTCGTTGTGCGCCTCGCTGGCGAAGCCGTGCAGTTCCTTGGGCTCGGCCAGCCACTCGTAGGGCTTGTTGGCCTTGTCCAGCGCCGAGCGCAGGTCGGTGGCGTTCTGGTACGGCACGCGCGGATCGTCCTTGCCGTGTGCGATCAGCACCGGCACGTTGAACTTGTCCATCATGCTGACCGGCGAGATCGCGAACGCATCCTCGCGGGTGCCGATGGCCTCGTCGAAATAGGTACGGCCGAGCTTGATCCTGCGCGTGTCGCTCTTGTCCATGCCGATGCGCCAGTCGTACACGCCGGCGTAGTCGATCGCGCACTTGTACAACTTGGGCGCGAGGATCGGCTGCATCAGTGACGAGTAGCCGCCGAAGCTGCCGCCGAACACGCAAATGCGGTTGGGATCGACGTAACCCTGCGCAATGGCCCACTGCACGCCGTCGATCAGGTCGTCCTGGATGCCCGAGCCGAACTGCTTGTAGCCCGAACGCTGGAAGTTGTAGCCGCGGCCGCCGGAACCGCGGTAGTTGACCTGCAGGGTCGCGTAGCCGCGGTTGGCCAGGAGTGCCGCCCAGGGGTCGTAGAACCATTCATCCGAAGGCCCGATCGGGCCGCCGTGCGGAATCAGCACCAGTGGCAGGTTCTTCTGGCTGCCACCGTTCGGCAGCGTCAGGTAACCCGCCAGTTCGACCCCGGCGCGATCCTTGAAGCGGACAGGCATGCGCGCGGGCATGTCGGCAGGCTTGATCCACGGCAGCAATTGATAGAGCGGCCGCGCGTGCATGCCGTTGCGCTCGAACAGCGCGTAATCGCCCGGATTGCGGTCGCCCCTGACGCTGATCAGCAAGGTCTGCCCGTCGGTGCTGGCGCCGTCCATCGACACCAGGTCGCCGGGTTGGCCGCCCGACAGGGCGCGCATGATCTGCGCGTAGGTATCGTTGTTGAGGTATTTCACGGTCGGGCGGCCGCCGGCACCAAACACGGCCGCGATCGGCACGCCGCTCTCGGGATTCCACATCACGTCGGTGACGGACGAGAACGGATCGGAGGCCAGCACTTCGCGGTCGCCGCCGTCGAGGTTGCACGAAATCAGCGCATTGGGGCCGCCGTCCATGCTGGACAGCGCGTACAGCAGCTTGCCGTCACGGCTGATCGCCAGCGGTTCGAAGGACTTGCCGATCGTTGTCGCCGGCATCTGGGTCCAGGCCTTGCCGTCGGCGCTGTAAAAGCCGACGGTCTCCATGTGGTTGTCCATGCCGACCGCGACGCGTGCGACGTTGTCGTGCTGCAGGATCTGCATGTCGCCGTGGCGGATCTCGGCGATCCTTGTCGCGTGTCCGCTGCCGGCATCGACGTTGTAGAGCGAGGTCGTGCCATCCTGCCAGGTGTCGCCCTCCGATCCGCCCGGCATCTGGCTCAGGCTGATGTAGAAGTGCCCGTTGCGCTGGTGCGGAATGCCGGCAATGGATGGCCAGCCCTGCGGAATGTCGAGCGAATTGACGCCCGAGAACGTACCGCCCCGATGCCGCAGGCTGTACAACGTCTTCTTGTGCGAACCGTCGTAGTCAACGGCGATGATGTCCCCCGTGGCGGAGGGCTCGACCAGCGTGCCTGTTTCGTTTGCCAGTCCCATGATCAGGCGGGTGTTGCTGACCCAGCGCACGTTGTAGGGCATGTAGCGCGGTGCCATGGCGAGCCGGCTGACCGGCTTCAGGTCGGGCAGTTGCAGCACCGCCAGCTGGAAGTCGGCATCGGTGCTGTTGGTGTTCTCGTTGACCACGACCGCGAGGTACTTGCCGTCCGGCGAGATCACCGGGTTGGTCAAGGTCGGATGCTTGACGAAATCGGAAACCGGCAATTCCGCTGCACCGGCGGCGGCACAGGACAGGGTGCCGGCGAGCAACAGCCAGCAGGCGAGACGTGGCAGACGCATCATTGAGCCCCTTTTTTGAAAATCCCCGCCAGAAAGTATGCCAGCCGCAAACGCACGATGCCACGCGCGGCTTGTGGAAATCCGCGCGAATGCGATAGCGTGTCAGGCTGTCCCGCCAGGATTGCGCCGTGAACGAGCCCGTCGAATACCCCGCGTTGTACCTGAAGCGAGGCGAGGATGCGCGCCTGCGTGCGGGCCACTTGTGGGTGTTTTCGAATGAAGTGGACGTGGCGCGTTCGCCGCTGACGGATTTCGAACCCGGCGAGCCGTGCGTCGTGGTCGCCGCCAACGACAAGCCGATCGGCGTCGGCTACGTCAATCCGCGCTCGCTGATCTGCGCGCGACTGGTGGCACGCGGCATCGAACGTCCCCTGGATGTATCGCTGTTGACGCACAGGCTGCAGGTGGCGCTGGCGTTGCGCGAACGCTTGCACGCGGAGCCGTATTACCGATTGTTGTACGGGGAATCCGATGGCGTACCGGGTCTGACGCTCGATCGTTTCGACGACGTGATCGTCGCGCAGGCGACAACCGCCGGCATCGAGCGCCTGAAGCCGCAGATCGAGGCAGCGGTGCAGAAGGTGATCAAGCCGCGCGCGCTGATCTGGAAGAACGATGCGGGCGTCCGCGCACTGGAAGGCTTGATGGACTACGCGGACGTCGGCTTCGGCGATCCGCCGGGTGCGCTGCGCGTGCGCGAGGGTGGCGTGGAATTCGCGGTGGATGCGATCGGCGGCCAGAAGACCGGATGGTTCTACGACCAGCGCGCGAACCGGGATGCGCTGGCGCCGTACGTGAAAGGCGCGCGGGTGCTGGACATGTTCGCCTACCTCGGTGCGTGGGGATTGCGCTCGGCCGCGATGGGTGCAAAAGAAGTGGTGTGCGTGGACGCGTCGGCGGCGGCGGTGAAACTGATCGGCGAGAACGCGGCACGCAATGGAATGACCGATCGCGTGCGTGCGGAACGCGCGGATGCCTTCGATTTCCTGAAGGACCTGCGCGAGCGTCGCGAGCATTTCGACGTGGTGATCCTCGATCCGCCGGCGTTCGTCAAGCGCAAGAAGGACCTGAAGGAAGGCACGCTCGCTTATCGCCGCATCAATGAGCTGGCGATGCAGGTGCTCGGCAGGGACGGCATCCTCGTGACGTGCTCATGCTCGTACCACATGCCGCGCGCCGCGTTGCTGGATGCCCTGCAGAAGGGTGCGCGCCATCTCGATCGCAACGTCCAGGTGGTCCAGCAGTTGCAGCAGGCGCCGGACCACCCGGTACACCCCGCGATTCCGGAAACCGACTACCTGAAGGGCTGCATCTGCCGCGTGCTGCCGGCTGCGTGATTCGCGCGGCGAACGGGTGCTTTATCATCCGCAGCTTCGGCACGGCTGCCGCAGTCCACGGCATTCTTCATGTTGATCGTTGGAATCGAAGGCAGGCAACTCGCTGCGCACGAGCGCGCGCGTTTGCTGGCGCCCGAAGTGAGCGGCGCGATCCTGTTCACGCGCAACTACGAAAACCGCGGGCAACTGGCGCAGCTGGTTGCATCCATCCGCGAGCTGCGTGGTGACGATTTCATCCTGAGCGTGGACCATGAAGGCGGTCCGGTGCAGCGGTTCCGCGAAGGGTTCACGCGCTTGCCGCCGTTGGCACGCATCGGTGGGTTGTACCGCCGCGACCGTGCCGCCGGCGTCGCGATGGCGGAACAGCACGCGATCGTGATGGCCAGCGAAGTGCGCGCCTGCGACATCGACATTTCGTTCGCGCCGGTGGTGGATCTCGCGCGCGGCAACCGCGTGATCGCGGAGCGCGCGTTCGACCCCGATCCGCAGGTCGTGGCCGAGCTTGGCGCAGCCTACGTGCGCGGCATGCGCCTGGCCGGCATGGCCGCGACCGTGAAGCATTACCCGGGGCACGGGTCGATCCCCGAGGACACGCACCTCGAGGCCGCGGTCGATCCGCGTCCGCTGGATGCCATTCGCGAGAGCGACCTGGTCCCGTTCGTCGAAGGGTTCGCGGCCGGCGCCGAGGCGGTGATGGTCGCGCACGTGACGTATCCCGCGGTCGATCCGTTCGCCGCGGGGTATTCGAAGACCTGGATCGATGGCGTGTTGCGCGGTGAATTGGGATATCGCGGCGTGGTATTCAGCGATGACGTCGGGATGGCGGCGGCCGAATCGGCAGGCGGCATCGGCGAACGCGTCACCGCGCATCTCGATGCCGGTTGCGACCTCGTGCTGGTCTGCCACCCGTCGATGGTGGATGCGGCGATCGGGGCCGTGCGCGGCCGCGCGCCGTGTCCGCGGGAAAAGACCGCGACGCTGCGCGGCATGGTGGCACCCGGCTGGGATGCGCTTGCAGCCGATCCGCAGCACGCGCGTTACGTGGCGGCGCTGGCGACCCTGGCCGTGCAGGAAGCGGCGCGCGCATGAGCGCGACCGGGCATCCGTTGGCAGCCGCGTTGCCGCGGGCGGAGCTTGTCCACGACCACGCGGTGCTGGACGCGGCAATCGCGCGCATGGGGACGGACATCGCCGGGGCGCTGCAAGGCGAGCGCGCGGTGTTCCTGACCGTGATGAACGGCGGAATGTTCTTCGCCGCGCCGCTCGCGATGGCCATCGGTTGCGACATGGAATTCGATTACGTGCACGCGACCCGTTATGGCAATGCGACAGTGGGGCGCGATGTGCATTGGCTGCATCACCCGCGGGCAAGACTCGCGGGACGCACGGTGATCCTCGCCGACGACATCCTGGACGAGGGCTACACGCTGGCCGCGCTGCGGGACTACTGCGTCGCGGAAGGCGTGAAGCGCGTTTTGATCGCGGTGTTGTGCGAGAAGCGGCATGATCGCCGCGTGGAAGGGTTGCGCGCGGATTTCGTCGGCGTGGAAGTGCCCGACCGTTACGTGTTCGGCTACGGGCTCGACTATTTCGGCCAGGGGCGCAACCTCCGGGCCATCTACGCGTTGCCGGAGGGCGAGGCATGAACCGCGCGGCCATTGATCTTGCCGTCATCGGCGGTACCGGCGTCTATGCGTTCCCGGGATTGCGGAATCCGCAACGCCACCGGGTTTCAACGCGTTGGGGCGAGCCTTCCTCGGCAATCGTGGTCGGGGAAGCGGAAGGCAAGCGCGTCGCGTTCCTCGCGCGCCACGGTGAAGGCCACACGATTGCGCCGCATCGCATCAACTATCGCGCCAACATCGACGCCTTGCGCGAACTCGGCGTGCGGCGCCTGGTCGGAGTCAACGCGGTAGGCGGCATCCGCGACGACATGGGACCGCGCGTGCTGGCGGTTCCGGACCAGCTGATCGACTACACCTCGGGCCGCGCGTCGAGTTTCTGCGACGCCGAAGGCGAAGCGGTGTTGCACGCGGAGTTCGGTGAGCCTTACACCGATTCCCTGCGGCGCGGTTTGCTGGATGCCGCGCGCCGTGCGGGCATTGCCGTGGTCGCGGGCGGTTGTTATGGCGCGACGCAAGGGCCGCGCCTGGAAACCCGTGCGGAAATCGCGCGCATGCGCCGCGATGGTTGCGACCTGGTCGGCATGACCGGCATGCCGGAAGCGGCGTTGGCGCGCGAACGCGGGATCGATTACGCGTGCGTCGCGGTCGTGGCCAACTGGGCGGCGGGTTGCGGCCCCGACCCGGACGCACCGATCAGTCTCGAGGAGATCCACGCCCACCTCGCGGCGGCGGCGGGGCGGGTGCCGGCGATCGTGGTTGCACTCCTGACCGATCATTGAGGGCGACGTCCTGTACTTCGACCCGCGCCATCCGTGGCCTGCGCCGACTGGGTGTTTCCCAACATCCCGTTGCCAGATTGAGCGAACTGGGTCACGGAATGACGCTTGCGCGGCGCAAATGCCCGGCTGATACTCAACCGCACGGCGCGCACGTGCCGTGAAACGAAACGTTGCGAAAAGGGGTCTTCCGAAATGGCAGTGGGTACGGTGAAGTGGTTCAACGATGCCAAGGGCTTCGGATTCATTACGCCTGATGG
>DATEKI010000202.1:0-2848 GCA_035277545.1 Rhodanobacteraceae bacterium
TCCGGCGTGTTCCGCCAAGCCTTCCGGCTGCGCGGCATCGACGCGCGCGCACCCGCCCGGGAACACCACCGGCGGACGGTGTTCGCGGCCATCGATGCCCTCGCGCGCGGACAGGACGACGACGGATCCGGCCGCATTCGCCGGGTCGTCCTGGAATCGGGCCTGCGCCACGCGGCCCCCTCGGCCGCGGTCTACCTGGGATGCACCGAACTGCCGCTGGCTTTTCCGGCGCACAAACAGGAAGCCGTGTTCGAGGTCGACGGGATTCGTTACGTCAATTCCACCGCGCTGCATATCCGCGCAGCGTTCGAATACGCGATCGCGGGTACGTGAAACCGCTTCGCCCACGCTGGCTGCCCGCACTGGCCCTCGCCGCCATGTACGCGGCCGCGTTCTGCGCGACGCCGCCGGCGGGACTGCAGCCCGATGTCGTTTTCGACTTGCCGGCGCCGCTGGCGCGCAATGGCGAACTGTTGCGCAGGCTGGTCAGCCCGCTGCAGGCACGCGCCATGCAACGGGCGATGGCCGGAAATCCGAACGCGCTGGAAGCCTCGCCCCTCGCCCCCGCGCAACAGCATTTTGCACTGTACGTGCCCCATGCCCCCGCACCGGCTTCGGGCTATGCGCTGCTGGTGTTCGTGCCACCGTGGAAGGACGCACGGGTACCGGCGGAATGGATTCCCGTGCTGGACCGCAACCGCATCGTCTTCGTCACCGCGTCCGAATCGGGGAACGACGCCAACGTGCTGGATCGCCGCGACCCGCTCGCATTGCTGGCGGCGTACAACGCCATGCAGCGCTACCACGTGGATCCTTCGCGCGTCTACGTCGGTGGATTCTCCGGCGGCTCGCGCGTGGCCTTGCGGCTGGCGCTCGCCTACCCCGATCTTTTCCGCGGCGCACTGCTCGATGCCGGCAGCGATCCGATCGGCACCGCGCAAGTCCCGTTGCCGCCCGCCGACCTGCTGCATCGTTTCCAGCAGGCGTCGCGCCTCGTGTTCCTGACCGGCAGCGACGATCTGATCCGTCAGGCGCAACTTGCCCGGACCGTCGAGTCGCTGCGGCAATGGTGCGTGTTCGACACCTCGAGCATCACGTTGCTGCACACGGGTCACGCACTTGCCGATGCAAGCGCATTCGCGCAGGGGCTTGCGGCGCTCGCCAATCCACGCGCGCCCGACGCAGCGAAAATCGACGCATGCCGTGCACGCAACGCGGCGGCGCTCGAGAGCGAATTCGGCAAGGCCGAAGCGCTCGCGCACGACGCGCGCGCCGGGCAGGCCATGCAAGCGCTCACCGCGATCGACGCGCACTACGGCGGCCTTGCCGCGCCATGCAGCATCCAGCTCCTGAAGACGCTCGCATCCCCTCACGCGCCGCGCTGACGCACACGCTTCAGGTCGGTGGTGTTACGGTTGGACCCATGCGCAAGCAAGGGAAAAGCCTGGATTCGACCCCGGTCCTCCCCGCATGGCTGACGGGCGCGGAGGAATTGGATGCCGTTTACGCAGGCAGGGATGCGCGCATTGCGCTGGCGATCGACCTCGCGCGACGCAATGTCGAGCACGCCACGGGCGGCCCCTTCGGCGCGGCGGTCTTTGATGGGGACGGGCGTGTGGTCGCGGCTGGCGTCAATCGCGTGGAGTCGTTGCGGGTATCGCTGGCGCACGCGGAAATCGTGGCGCTGGTGGGCGCGCAACGGAGACTCGGGCGCGCCCGCCTCAACGACGACGGCCGGTGTTACACCCTTGCCACCAGCGCGCAGCCGTGCTGCCAGTGCTACGGCGCAATCGTGTGGGCCGGGATCGACGAATTGCTGATCGGTGCGCGCAGCGAAGATACGGAATCACTCGCGGGCTTCGACGAAGGTCCGCTTCCGGACGACTGGATCGGCGGGCTTGCCCGCCGCGGCATCCGTGTCGAACGCGACCTCTGCCGCGACGCGGCATGCGCCGTGCTCGCCGCGTATGCGGGCGGGGGCGGCGTGCGCTATTGATCCACGTCAATAGTGAACCCGCACGTTTCGCGCGGTTGTGCGCGACCCGCTATGCTTTTTGCAATCCCCCCACTCCTTCAATCCCGTCACGCCTTGTCATGAGCCGACTGCGCGCCTTCGTGCCACTGCTCGTCCTGATCGCGCTCGGCGTGGCGGTGGGTGCCAGCGGCATGCTGCAACACCTGGCGCCCGGACACCTCATGGCGGAACAGGCCAGCTGGTCGCGGCAGATCGATGCGCACCCGGCACTGGCGTACACCATCTACGTGATCGTGCTGACCCTGTCGGTGGCCACCGCGATGCCGGGCCCGCTCTTCATCATCATCGCGGGGGGAATGCTGTTCGGGATGGGGCCGGCGATCGGTCTGTCACTGGTCGGCGAGGTGTTGGGCTCGCTGCTTCTGTTTTACGCGGCGCGCCACGCGTTCGGCGCCGGCAAGCGGCCGCCGCCGAAATTCGTCGAGCGGGTGCGGCAGGGCTACCAGGCCAACCCCGTTTCCTACACCCTGTTCCTGCGCCTGGTGCCGCTGTTTCCGTTCGGCGGCATCACCGTGGCGCTCGCTTGGCTGCGCTGTCCGGTTTGGCTGTTCACGCTCGCCACCGCGTTGGGTGGCGTGATCATGCTGGTATTCGAAACCGCGATCGGCGCGGGCCTCGGCCAGTCCATCGCCTCGGGCCAAAGCCTGTCGCCGCACCTGATCCTGGAGCCGCACATCTGGCTGCCCTTGGTGGGACTCGGGCTTTTGGCGCTGGTTCCGGTGCTCGTCCAGCGGTTCCGGTCCGGCGCACACTGATCGGGCCCATGCGCGTGGAGGACGTCAACGCGGCGCCGGTGATTCGGTAGCGCTTCGC
>DATEKI010000203.1:0-2858 GCA_035277545.1 Rhodanobacteraceae bacterium
GCGCGCCGGGACTTTCACAGAAGCAGATCGCGATCATCGCGCTGGCATCCGCCATCGCGTCACGGCATGCGCCGCTGACCGCAGCGATCGTGCAGTTCGCTGCGCAGCATGCCGACGAGAAGGAACTCGATGGCGCGCGCACCGCCGCCGCGCTGATGGGCATGACCAATGTCTATTACCGCTTCCTGCACCTCGTGGAAAACGACGAGTACGGCACCTTGCGGGCCGGCCTTCGCATGAACGCGATGGCGAATCCCGGCTGCGACAAGGTCGACTTCGACCTCGCGTCGGTGGCGGTGTCGGCCATCAACGGCTGCGGCAGTTGCGTGGCCTCGCACGAACGCACCCTGCGCAAGCACGATGTTTCCGCGCAGGCGGTGCAAAGCGCCGCGCGCATCGCGGCGGTGATCCATGCGGTGGCGGTGGTGCTCGAGCAGCAGGACGCTGCCAGTGCGGTTTCGGCGCGCGAAGCGGCCTAGCCGTTGCGGCGACGCTTGCGGGAGCGACGGGTCGCCTTCGCTCCCGCTTCCGCCGGCGGATCAGGTCGAAGCGAAGGTCCGCTGAATCCGATGAACTGCTGGCGCATCGCGGTGATCTGTTCGATGCGTTCGTAGACCGCGTCACTCCCGCGCGCGCGGATCACAGCGCCCAGCAGCAGGTTGAACAGCGTGCCGAACGCGGTGAAGCTGTGCCATGCGCGTTGCGGCTGGATGGGAAGCATCAGTACGTGCGGCGTCAACTGGCGCGCCCAGTAGCATTCGCTGTCGGTGAGGATCACGAGCGGGATGCCGCGCGCCGCGACTTCCTCGGCAAGAATCCGGAAATGCCGCGAATAGCGGCGTTCGTCGATCAGCACCACGCAACTTTTTGCGGTCGAATCGATCAGTACGTCGGTGTAGGCGCCGTCGACGCCCGATGCAAACGCAACCTGCGGCCGGATCTGTTGCAGCAGCGACGCGAACATCAGGCCAAGGAACCGTCCGAGCTGGAAGCTGGCCACGGAGACCCGGTCGGCCGAGGCCAGCAGGCGCACAATGGCTTGCCATTCCTCGCCGCGCGCCAGCGCGTGGACCGCGGACACCGCACGGATTTCGGATTCGAGGTTTTCGTCGCGGGCGTCCGGTCCCTCCGCGGGCGCCGGGCTGTGGTAGTACTTAAGCCAGGTCGTATCGCCGCGCAGCTCTTCCTTCATCTCCGCCACGCCCGCGTAGCCGAGCTTGCGCAGGAAGCGACCGACGGTCATCGCGCTGACGCCGACGCGCTGCCCGAGCGATGCCGCGGTTTCGAACGGAAGGCCGCCGAGGTTCTGCACCAGGTAGCCCGCGATGCGTTGCTCCGACGCCGTGAACGTATGCCAGCGGCTCTTGAGTTTTTTCTTGAGGTCCTGGGTCATGGTGGTGCGATTATCCGGCAGCGGCAGCGCGCTCAGGCCGCGGCCGGCAGTCCGCCACCCCAAAGTTCCCCGGGACACCAGATCATTCCCTCCTCGTAGCGCGCGCCGGGCGAACAGTCTTCGCGCAGGTACAGCGGCCCGTCCAGGTCGACCACCTCGCATTGCTGGGCGAGCACGAATGCCGGCGCCATGGCCAGCGACGAGCCGGACATGTTGCCCACCATCAGGTCGAAGCCCATCGCGCGCGCCTGGCTTGCCATCGCCAGCGCTTCGGTGAGGCCGCCGCACTTGTCCAGCTTGATGTTGATGGTGTCGACGCGGCCGGCGAGCCGCGCGAGGTCGGTGTGGTCCTGGACGCTTTCATCGGCGGCGATGGGGATGGGACGCTCGATGCCGTCCAGCCAGTTTTCCCTGCCGACCGGGAAGGGTTGCTCGATCAGGGCGACGCGGCACTGCTGCAATGCCGGCAACAGGTGCGTGAGCGAATCGCGGGTGAATCCCTGGTTGGCATCGACCATGATCCACACGTCCGGCCGCGCGGCGCGCACCGCACGTACGCGCTCGGCGTTGAATTCATCGTCGGTGAGCTTGAGTTTCAAGGCATGTGCGTCGCCGAAGGCGCGTGCATGATCGGCCATCACGGCGGGTTCGTCCGCGCCGATCGTGAAGGTGGTCGTGAGCGCCTGCGGCGTGGTCGAGCCGGCCAGTTTCCATACCGGCATGCCGGTTTGTTTGGCTTCCAGGTCCCACAACGCGCTATCCAGCGCATTGCGCGCGCCGCCGGGCGGCAGGCAGTCCAGCAATTCGGTCCGCGTGATGCCCCGCTCGATGCGGTCGCGCAGGGCCTCGATCTGATCCAGCATCCCGGGCGGATTGTCGTGCATGTAATACACGCCCTGTGCCTCGCCACGGCCGATGCAACCGCCTTCGCGCAGCGTCACTACCAGCGCATCGAAACCGGTGAAGGTGTAGCCCGTGATGTGGAAGGGCGACTTGAGCGTGCGTTTTTCGATCGCGGTGTGCAACTTCACGGAACGGGAAGCACTCATGTCATCTCCTTTTGTCTTGGCTCCATCGGTGGATGTCAGAACCGGACGTTGAAGCTGACCAGGCCGAACGCCACGATGAACCATGCGAGGTAAATCGCAGCCAGCGCCAGCAGGATTTCCCCGGCACGCACCCAGCGGCCGCGGCGCGGCGCGACCCACGCGATGGCCGCGTTCGCGATCACGGCGAGCACACCCAGCAGCGCAAGGACACCGATCGCGTACAGCAGGAGCATCCACGGCGTCAGCCCGCCGCGCACCAGCAGCAGTTCGTTGGCGGAAATCACGGCGACGAACAGGAACCAGCCGAACATCGTTGCAACGCATGCCAATACGCCGAGCCGTGACAGCCGTCGCGCGATGCGTTGCGTACGCGTCAGCTCCAGGCTGCGGCCGTAGCGCCGCCGTACCAGCCAGCC
>DATEKI010000204.1:0-3027 GCA_035277545.1 Rhodanobacteraceae bacterium
TACGATGCCAGCCACGTATTGCCGCCGGCGATGCTGGAGACCTACGTGATGGCGGTGCCGGCGCCGCGCATCGAGAACTTCCGTTACATGTTGCGCAGCGGCATGATGGGGTGGTTCACGGCGATGATCGACACCAGCACCTGGACGCCCGAACAGCACGCCGCCGCGGCGCGCGAGATCGCGTTCTACAAGTCAACGCTGCGCCCACTGATCCGCGCGGCCGATCTCTATCACGTGGGTTCCCGGCCCGACGGTCACGGCTGGGATGGCATGGAATATTTCGACGACCGGCGTGGCACCGGCGTGCTCTACGCGTTTCACGGCGACGATGCGGAGCCTGCGTCGCACACGTTCCGCCTCAAGGGGCTGCGCGCCGCCGACCGATACACGCTGCACTTCAGGGATGGCACCTCGCCCGATCGCACCGCGAGCGGCGACGCATTGATGCGCACCGGCGTCATGGTAACGCTGCCGCTGGCGAATTCCTCGGAACTGGTGGTGGTCGAAAGAATCCGGTAACCCATTTCCATTCCGCGCCGTCATCCCACCGCTGTCCCGCCCCGCAGTTGCAGTCGCGGCCGCAGACGAGGAACATTCGCTCATGGTTGCACCCCCCCTGCAGGCTTTTGATCTTTTTCCCACGCGCATCTGGCAGGCGCAGTTGCCTGCCTTGCGTCCGCAATTCGATTCGTGGGTGGAACTCGTGCTGCGGATGCGCGCGGCCAGTCCGAAACCCGCGGGCCGCACCAACCGCCAAGGCTGGAACAGCGAGGACATGGCGCTGTTGGAACAGCCGCCGTTCGTGCCCTTGCGCGACGCGGTGCAGGCGGCCTGCACCAGCGCCTTGCGCGAAATGGGCGTCGCGGGGATTCCGTTCGACCTGCAATCCTGGGTCAATCTGCACGATCGCGGCGGCTTCAACTTCCTGCACGTGCACGAAGGTTGCCTGCTGTCGGGCTCGTTCTACCTGAAGGTGCCGCCGGGTTCCGGGCGTTTCGTGTTCCGCGATCCGCGTCCCGGTGTCGTGCACGGTTACGTCAAGGGTGCGGTGCCGAACGGCTACAGCGACATCCAGCTCACCCCCGAAGCCGGGTTGATGGTGCTGTTCCCGTGCTGGATGGAACACTATGTGGAGCCGCACGACAGTGACGAGCCGCGCATCGTGATTGCTTTCAACGCCCTGTCGAAATCGTAGGCAGCCGGGAACGGGATGCAACACGTCCGCATCGACGGCTCGAAGCGGAGCCCATGCACGGCGTTTCCGAAGCGCCGGAGGGATCGCATGACCACTCTTCATGCCCGTGTTCGTTTGACATGCCGGTGGCTGCTGGTTGCATGGATCGGCCTGCCGCTCGTCGCGCTCGCCGCGACGCAGGCCACCACAGAGGTCGTCGCCGGCCATGCGCGTTTCGGGTTCCTGACGCCGTCGCTGGTGAGGATGGAATATTCGCCGTCAGAACATTTCGTCGATGCGCCAACCGCCGTCGTCGTCAAACGCGAGTGGCCGCAGGTCCATGTCATCCGGAAGACGGAAAGCGGTTGGCTGGTGTTGGATACCGGCGCCATGGTGCTGCGCTACCGGATGGGTTCTGGCGCCTTTACCTCGGACAATCTCGAAGTGAACTGGAATGTCGACGGCAGGACGCGGGCCTGGCATCCGGGCCAGGTCGATGACGCCAATCTTGGTGGGCTTACCTATTCGCTGGACAACATCAGCGCAAAGAACCTCCCCGCAGACGGCAAGGATCTGGAAAGCCCTGTCAACGACACCATCCCCGGTATCGATGTGCTGCTGCCGAAAGCCGAACCGGGTTTGTTGAGCCGCAACGGCTTCGCGTTCATCGACGACAGCAAAACGCCTGTGTGGAATGCGCAAGCGCAATGGATCGAACCGCGCAAGTCCAGGGGTGGCCAGGACTGGTACCTGTTCACCTACGCCCGCCGCGACTACGCGAAGGTCCTGGAGGAGTACGCCCAACTGTGCGGACCGATCCCGATGATCCCGCGCTACGTACTGGGGCCGATGATCACGGACCTGAATTTCGAATACTTCCCCGCCAATCCGGAAGTCCGCACGCTGGCGTTCCAACACTATGGCGAACGACACCTTGAGGACGAAGTGGCGCGTTTTCGGCAGAACCACGTCCCGCTGGATGCGCTGGTGCTGGATTTCGCGTGGCACAACTACGGCTGGCAGGGCGGGTACGACTGGAGCCCGCTGATCCCGCATCCGGGCCGCTTTCTGGAGTGGATGCATGCCCGCGGCATCAAGATCTCGCTGAACGATCATCCCGGCTACGCAAACACCGAGGAAAACATCCTGTCGCATGACGACAGCCACGCACCGGCCGTGTTGAAGGCATTGGGGGAGCCGTTGCCACCGAAGCCTTCGTTCGATCTGGATTTGTCCGGACACTGGAGGTTTGCGACCGATCCGCAGGACGTCGGCCTCCGCGAACGCTGGTACGCGCCCGGTGCGGGCAAGCCCGAGTGGAAACCCATCCGTACCGACGTGCCACCGGCGCAACAGGGGTACGCGAATTACCATGGCGTCGCGTGGTATCGCGCACAGGTACGCCTGCCAGCGCATCTGCCGGCGCACCTCTACCTCTATCTCAGCCGGCAAGCCAGGGGTTACCGACTTTACGTCGACGGACAAGAAGTCGGGCACAGCCACGTGCGCTGGCCGCAGCGGTTGACCTTCGCCGACATCACGCCTGACGCGCATGCGGGGCAGACGATCGAGATCGCCCTGCGCATCGAACCCAACGAGTATGGCAACGGTTTTCTTGGCGGCCTGACCGCGATCCGTGACGTCAAGCCGCCACCGCGGATTCATTTCGATCTTTCCAACCAGCGCCAGGCGGAAGTCTCCATGCGCCAGCTGCATGGGCCATTGTTGCAACAAGGCGTGGCTTTCTGGTGGGTGGACGGTGGCAGCGGCGCCGCGAACATGCCGGGGCTCGACCCGCAGCTTTGGACCAATCGCGTCTTTTACGACTACGCACAGGAGGAAACCGGAAAACG
>DATEKI010000205.1:0-7382 GCA_035277545.1 Rhodanobacteraceae bacterium
AGGAATTTGGAACGATCCAATTCGGCGCATGATGCCCGCGGCATCTGTGGACCGCATTCTGCAGTGCAGCATGCTTCCTGGTTGGTCGCATGCTACTTTCGCCACACTTTTGGAACGATCCAAGGAACTGCCATGGCTGCCAGCAGGATTCGATCGTTGTGGGGCATTGCGTGCGCGGTCTTGGTGCTTGCACTCGCGCTGGGTTTCGCGGGTTCCGCATGCGCCACCAACGCCGGCGAGGCGGCATGGCAACAAGCCGACCCGATGATCGGCACCGGCGGCGATGGACACACCTTTCCCGGCGCGACGGTGCCGTTCGGAATGATCCAGTTGAGTCCCGACACCGCGATGCCGGATTTCAAGCACGCGTATCCGTGGGCGGCCGGCTACCAGTACGGCGACCACAGCATCCTCGGATTTTCCGAAACACATTTCTCGGGCAGCGGCCATTCCGATCTGGGCGACGTGTTGCTGATGCCGGGTGTTGGCAAACTGCGATGGGACGCGGGCGATCCCGACAAACCCGGCAGTGGTTACCGTTCCGACTTCAGCCACAAGACCGAAATCGCGCAGCCGGGCTACTACGCCGTGACGCTCGCGACGCCCGGCGTACGCGTCGAGCTCACCGCGAGCCAGCGCGTTGGCTGGCACCGCTACACATTCCCGAAGGGCGAAGACGCGCACGTCCTGCTGGACCTGCGCCCCAGCATTTACGACTATCCCGGCAAGGTGTTGTGGGCGCGCCTGCGCGTGCGTGCGGACGGCACGGTGACGGGTTATCGCGAAACGCGCGGTTGGGCACCAGGGCGGCAACTGTGGTTCGCGATCCGGTTTTCGCAACCGATGACCGCGCACGAACTCGTCGATCGCGAAACCGACATTCCCTACAAGGGCTTCAAGGGTCCGGCCGCGAACCCGACCGGCAACGATGCGATCGCGGGCAAGCAACTGGAAGGTGCGTTCGAGTTCGGCAAACTCACGAAGCCGCTGCTGGTGAAGGTGGCGATCTCCACGGTCAGCGCAGACAACGCGGTTGCGAACCTGGACACCGACGGCAAGGGTTGGGATTTCGATGCGCGCCGTGCGGACGCGAAGCAGGAGTGGATCAAAGCGCTGTCCACGATCGACGTGGACGCGCCGCCCGACATCGAAAAGAGTTTCTACACGTCGCTGTACCACGCGCTGATCGCGCCGAATCTCGCGATGGACGTGAACGGCGAATACCGCGGGCCCGATCACGCGGTGCATACGGCGAAGGATTTCACCTTCTATTCGAGCTGGTCGCTGTGGGATGTGTATCGCGCCGAGATGCCGCTGATGGCTTTCATCCAGCCATCGCGTCGCGTGAATGATTTCGTGAGTTCGCTGATCGCCGCGCAGCAGGCGAGCCCGTTCGGCATCCTGCCGGTCTGGGCGTACCAGGGTCTCGAAACCTGGTGCATGATCGGTTACCACGCGGTGCCGGTGATCGCCAACGCCTACATGCAGGGCTTTCGCGGCTTCGATGCCGACGCCGCGCTTAAGGCGATGGTCGCGAGCGCGACCTACGCGCCTTACGGCGATCTCGGCGATTACATGAAGCTCGGTTACGTGCCCGCCGACCGCGAACCCGAATCGGTTTCGAAGACGCTGGAATATGCGTTCGACGACTGGTCGCTCGCACGGATGGCCGAGGCAATGGGCAAGAAAGACGTCGCGACGAAGTTCTACAAGCGTGCGCAGAACTGGCGCAACGTGTTCAATCCGGAAACCGGTTTCGCGCAGCCGCGGATGGCCGATGGCAAGTTCGAGGAGCCGTTCAGTCCGGCGAAGGCGGGCGTGGGCAGCGGCTTCACCGAAGGCAACTCATGGCAATACTCGTGGTACGAACCCCAGGACATCGGCGGCTTGATCCACGAACTCGGCGGTGATGCGGGTCTGGTGAAGAAACTCGATCAGGTGTTCGACGCGAAGATCGATCCCAAGGCATTTGCGGGACTGGAGGACGTCACCGGCCTGATCGGCTGGTACGCGCACGGCAACGAACCCAGCCACCACATCGCATACTTGTACGACTACGCGGGCCAGCCCTGGAAGACGCAGGAGCGCCTCGCCGAAATCATGCACACGCAATACGCGCCGACGCCGACCGGGCTGGCTGGCAACGACGACCTCGGCCAGATGTCGGCGTGGTACATCTTCACCGCGTTGGGTTTCTATCCGGTGGCGCCCGCGAGCAACCAGTACGTGATCGGGCGTCCGTTCGTGCGCCGCGCGGTGATGCACCTGCCCAATGGCAAGACCTTCACGATCACCACCGATGGCTTGGGCAAGAACCATCCCTACGTCGGTTCGGCCGCGTTGAACGGCAAGCCGCTGGCGCGCGATTACCTGACCTACGCGGAAATCGCCAGCGGCGGTACGCTGCATTTCACGATGCAGGCGCAGCCGAACAATGTATGGGCGACGCAGCCCCAGGATCAGCCGTATTCGATGATGGCGTATCCGTAAGCAACATCCCCCCGCGCCAGCGGCGCGATCCCCTTCCGAAGGAAGGGGATGAAAATCAGTCGATCCCGAGCTTCTTGAGCTTGTAGCGCAGCGCGCGGAAGGTGATACCCAGTTTCCGCGCGGCCGCGGTCTTGTTGTAGCGGGTTTCCTTCAGCACCTTGACGATGGTTTCGCGCTCGATGTTGGAGATGTAATCGTCAAGCGCAACGCCGCTTTTCGAACTGGATACCGCTTCGTCGTCGGCGCCTTCTTCCTCGTCGAGGTCGTCCTCGTCGGATTCGTATCCCGATGGTTCCAGCATCAGATCGGGGGGCTCGATCAGGCCGTTCTCGCACAGCGCGATCGCGCGCTCAAGCACGTTCTCGAGTTCGCGCACGTTGCCGGGGAAGTCGTATTCGTTGAGCGCCTTCAGCGCCGCGGGCTGCAGGGTGGGCGCGGGCGTGCCGGCCTGCTCTGCCATGCGTTTGAGGATGTGCCTGGCCAGCACCGCGATGTCGCCGCCGCGTTCGCGCAAGGGCGGCACGCGCAGTTCGATCACGTTGATGCGGTAGTAGAGGTCTTGCCGGAACTGGCCGTTCTGGGTCAGCCGCCCGAGATCCTTGTGGGTGGCGGACAGGATCCGCACGTCCACCGGGACCTCGCCGCGACCGCCGATCGGACGTACCGCTTTTTCCTGGATCACGCGCAGCAATTTCACCTGCATGTGCAGCGGAAGTTCCGCGACTTCATCGAGGAACAGCGTGCCGCCGTGTGCCGTCTGGAACAGGCCTTCCTTGTCGGCGTGCGCGCCAGTGAACGAGCCCTTCTTGTGGCCGAAGAATTCGCTTTCCATCAACTCGGAAGGAATCGCGCCGCAGTTCACCGGCACGAACGGGCCCGCTGCGCGCGGCCCCAGTTCGTGGATGGAACGCGCGACCAGTTCCTTGCCGACGCCCGACTCGCCACTGATGTAGATCGGCGCCTGGCTGCGCGCGAGCTTGGCGATGCGCGCACGCACCTCCTTCATGATTTGCGATTCGCCAACGAGCCGGCTGGCAGTGACTTGCTCGCCGCTGGGCTGGTCGGCGGCTTGCCCGGCGCGCAATGCACTCTGCACCAGCCGCCGCAGCATGTGGATGTCCACCGGCTTGCTGACGAAATCGAACGCGCCGGCCTTCAATGCATCGACGGCGGCCTCGACATTGCCGTAGGCCGTGATCATCGCGACCGGTGTTTCCGGATGATCGTGCGCGATCAGTTCGATCAGTTCCTGCCCGGTACCGTCCGGCAACCGCATGTCGGTGAAGCACAGGTCGTAGTGCGCTTCGCCCAGCATGCGTTTTGCGTCGCCGACGTTCGCGGCGGTGTCGACATCGAGATCCATGCGGCCCAGCGTGATGGTGAGCAGCTCGCGGATGTCGCGTTCGTCGTCGACGACCAGTACCGTCTGTTTGGCCATGCTTCCCCGCCTTGCGTGGTGTCCCCTCGAGTCCGAGGTTAGCGCGATGCCCGCCTTGTTGCCATGCCGGATGCGCCGCGCGTCATGCTTCCGAGCCCACGGGCATGCGCACCGGCGCCGTCAGGGTAATGCGGAAACAGCTGCCGCCGCCGGCGACCGGCACGTATTCCAGGTTGGCCTGGTTCGCTTCGCACATCTGCTTGGCGAGATACAGGCCCAGGCCCGTGCCGTACTCGTGGGTGGTGAAAAACGGCTCGAAGATCTGGGCGGCGACCTTGGGCGGAATTCCGGGGCCGCGATCGATCACTTCCAGCAGCGGCGGACCGTTGTCGCTGGCCAGCCGCGCCACCACCATCACGCGCGCCGGCTCGTCGGGCAGCCGTCCGTAACGCAGCGCGTTCTGCACCAGGTTCCACACCACTTGTTGCAGGTGTTGCGAGTCGGCCAGCGCCTCCACCGGTCGCGGATACAGCAACGGGCGCAGGCTGTCCTGGCCGACGTCATTGGCTTCCTTGTATTCGTCGACGAAACGCACCGCCCAATGGTTGAGGTCCAGCGACTCAGGCCGTGAACGCTCGCGCCGCGACAACTGCAGGATGTTCTCGATGATCTCGTTCACGCGCCCGCAGTGGTTGTTGATGATTTCCACCATCCGCTGGTCGGCTTCGCTGATGAGCTCGGATTCGGCCAGCAATTGCGCCGAATAGCGGATCGCCGCCAGCGGATTCCGGATTTCGTGTGCGATCGATGCCGACAACCGCCCCAGGGTCGTCAGCGTGAGTTGCTCGGCGCGCTGCGACACCAGCGAGGTGTCGTCCAGGAAAATCAGCACGAACGAATCGTCATGCGCGGACAAGCGCGTGAAGCGCGGGATGATCTCCGGCGTGCCGTCGGCCAGTGCCACCGCGCTGGAGTCGTGCTCGTGCGTGCTGCGCCAGTGGTACAGCCGGCGCGAAAGCTCGGGCGCCACCGTGCCGAGGTCGCGCTGTTCCACGCCCGGGTTGCCCATCAGCATCCACGCGGATTCGTTGATCTGGTGGATGTGGTTGGCGTCGTCCACGAGCAGCACGCCGGTGCGCATGCGGCGGATGATCAGGTCGTTGACCTGGGCGAGGTTGGCCAGATCGCTGCCACGTTGTTCGGCCAGAGCCTCGCTGGCGCGCATCTGGCTGCCGAGCGCGTAACAAAGCGCCGCGGTCGCGAAATAGAAAACGCCGAACAACCCGGCTTCCAGGAGCATCGGGCTCGCGTCGCTCGTCGGAATTGCGAGCAGCGCCTGCGCGATCACCGCAATCGTGGCGAGGGCCGCAAACAGGATGCCCAGGCGTGGAGTCAACAGAAGCGCCGCTGCGCCGACGTTGATCACCAGCATTGCAGCGATGCCGGTATGCGCCGCGGGGATCGTGATCGAAGCCAGGAAGGCCGCCAGCACGTCCACGCCCAGGAACCCGCTGGCATTGACCGGCAGGGCACGCGGGCTGCGCAGGTCGCGCGCCAGCACCACCAATGCAAAGAGCAGATAGACCAGTGCGGTGATGCGCGCAAGCAGCGGCCCGCGCAGCGGCATCCAGGTGAAGACGATGCTGCTCAGCGACAGGATGCTGTAGACCAGCGCCTGAAACACCCGGTAGATGTCGAGCACGCGCAATTCGCGCCGGATGTGATCCGTGCCGCGGCCTGCGAGCGCGTTCGGGGTTGTCAGGGACTCGGTCGCCACACGCGGAATGATCCTGTATGCCATGCGCCCGCACAAGCCTTCGCGTCTGCTGTCGACTTTCGCCCCGTGTTCCGCCACGGGGCGATCGCATTGCGCGCCCGCAAGCGCGCCCGTAAACTAGGCGGTTCGCCTGTGCCGGAATAGCTCAGCTGGTAGAGCAACGCATTCGTAATGCGTGGGTCGGGGGTTCGATTCCCTCTTCCGGCAGGTTTCAGCGTTCCGAGTGTCCGGGTTCGTCGTGTTCGCGATGGGCCAGCAGCCCCGGCTTGATCTGGTTGATGAAGCCGCGCGCCTCGACCGACAGGTATTTCCCCTTGCGCATCACCACGCCGTAGCTGCGTTGCGGGAACCAGGCGCGCATGTTGCGTGTGACCAGGCGCTCGTTGTCGGCCTCCGTGAGGCAGATCCCGGTGACGATGGAAATGCCGAGCCCCATCGCGACGTATTGCTTGATCACCTCCCAGCCGCCGACTTCCATCGCCACGGTGTAGGGCACCTTGCGCTGCTGGAACACGAGGTCCACCAACCGGTACGTCGTGAGGCGATGCGGCGGCAGGATCAGGCCGAACGGCGAAAGGTCGGCCAGGCGCAGGTCCGGCTTGTCCGCGAGTGGGTGCCCGAGCGGCAGGATCAGCATCGGGTCGTAGTTGCGGAACGGCTGGTAGGTAATGTCGTGCGGCACGTCCAGCATCGAACCCACGGCGAAGTCGGCCTGGTTGGAGCGCAGCATCGCGAGGCCGTCCTTGCCGGTGACGTTGGCGAGCTGCAGGCGCACGCCGGGAAAACGTTCGCGGTAGCCCGCCACCAGCGGCGGCAGCAGGTACTGGATCGTCGATGAGCCCGCCGCGATGGTGAGTTCGCCGGCGCCCAGCCCCTCGATGGCGCTGTGGAAATGGGCATCGAGCGCGTCCAGCCCTTCCACCAGCGGCCGTGCCTGCTCGAACAGTGTCTGGCCGGCTCGCGTGAGCGTGACCCGGCGGCGCCCGCGCTCCACCAACTGCGCGCCCAGTTCGCGCTCGAGGGCCTGCAATTGCAGGCTGATCGACGGCGCCGACAGGAACAGCGATTCCGCCGCACGGGCGAGCGTGCCCAGCTTCGCGATGGCGATGAATGCACGCAGTTGCTTGTAACGGTTGCCTTTGTAGTAGAAGCGCGCCGGATCGCTGCGGCGCGTCGTGCCGGGTTTGTGGCGCGGCCGGGCCTGTTTCCTGTCCGTTTTGCCCTGAGTCATCTGATGAATGGCCTTATGCATCAATTATTTGTATCTTACTTTATCATATTCAATGTTGATAATTGAAAGTTCTGCTTTGTCAAATTTTGATTTACGGCGCTAGCTTCTGGTTCCGCCCACAGCCGAGAGGAACCTGCGATGGCCGTACCCATGGAGAGGCTCAACGAGGAAACAGGGATCGAAGTTCCAGATGGCCTGCCGCCCGGTCATCAGGCGGTCCTGACCGGGTCCGCGCAGACGCTGCTGGTCGATCTGCACCGCCGCTTCGAATCGCGCCGGCAGGCGCTGCTGGTCGAACGCGCGAAGCTGCAGGCGCGTTGGGACGCGGGCGAGCTGCCGGACTTCCACAGCGACACACGCACGATCCGTGACACGGGATGGACCGTCGCGCCGATCCCGGCCGCATTGCAGGACCGCCGTGTCGAGATCACCGGCCCCGTGGATCGCAAGATGGTGATCAACGCCTTGAATTCCGGCGCCAATGTGTTCATGGCCGATTTCGAGGA
>DATEKI010000206.1:0-9255 GCA_035277545.1 Rhodanobacteraceae bacterium
GCGCGTCGAGCGTCTTCAGCAACACCATGCGCGAATGCACGCGGCCGTCGGGATCGGCGGTCGCAATGTTCATCGCGTTCGGTTCGGGATCGCCACTGGCCAGCGCCGAGGCGCGCAGGCGCTGCAGGGTTTCGAGAATCGTCGGATTCAACATCCGGCGATTTTAACCCTGTTCGATGCGATACCCGTGCTGGTAAACCGCCGTCAGTCGCCAGCCGTTTTCACCCGACAGGCCGAGCTTCTTGCGCAGGCGGCTGATGTGGGTATCGACGGTGCGGGTGCTGACGTCGCTGGCGAGGTTCCACACGTTCTCCAGCAACGCGTCGCGGCTGACGATGCGGCCTTGCCGGCGGAACAGGTAACAGGCCAGTTCGAATTCACGCTGGGTCAGTTCCACGGGTTCGCCGTTGACGCTGATGACGCGGCGTTGGGCATCGATGCGGTACGGCGGCAACTCCAGCACTTCGCCCGCTTCCGCGTCACCACCACGGCGACGCAGGACCGCCGCGACACGCGCCAGCAGTTCGCCCTGCTTGGGCGGCTTGACCACGTAATCGTCCGCACCCGCGGCGAGGCCTTCGATGATGTCGGATTCCTCGCCGCTGGCGGTGAGGAAGATCACCGGCAGCCGCGAGTTTGGCGACTGCCTGATCCAGGCCAGCACATCCAGCCCCTTGGCGTCCGGCAGGCTGCGGTCCAGCAACACCAGATCGACCGCCTCGTTGCCGAGGCGGCGCCGGAAGTCGCTGGCGGAGCGGAACACCGCGCATCCGTATCCCGCCTGTTCCAACCACAATCGCAAAAGCGCGGCCTGGTCGGGATCATCCTCGACGCAACCGATCGTCCACGTCACGGCACTCATTGTCTTCTTCGCGCCCTCAACCGCATGACCCCCTCACGCTGCTGCCGCAACTCCTGATGCACCATTCATGCCTAACCGGCCGTGCCGGCGGTCAATCGACCTCGAAGTTGATGCGCATGTTCACCCGCCATTCCTTCACACCGCCGTCCTTGTCCGTGGCGACCTTGATGTCATTGATCCAGGCGCCCCTGATGTTCTTGACCGTCTTGCCGGCCTTTTCCAACCCGTGCCGTACCGCATCCTCGATGCCCTTGGAGGAAGATGCGCTCAGTTCGATGACTTTGGTGACGGACATGCTGGTTCTCCTTGCTGGTGGCGGAACCGGGATGACATGAGTTTACACATGTCGGCAACCGTGACACGTTTCACGCTTTTGTCAAGCGCCAAGGCCCGCGGTCAAACCGCTCCCGCAACTGCCCGTGCAGCCCCGGGACCGCGGCCAGCACGCTGCGCGTTGCGAGTGACAACGGCGCTCCGGCCAGGTCGGTGAACACGCCCCCGGCCTCCCGCACGATCACGGCGAGCGCGGCGATGTCGAGGATATTGACATCGGACTCGACCACCGCGTCCAGGCCGCCCCGCGCCAGCAGGTGGTAGTGGCAGAAGTCGCCGTAGCCACGCGTCCGGTTCACCGCCTCGACCAGGCCCCCGAGCGCCTTCCAACCCTCCGGGTCCTGCGCCAGCGACTTGACGTTGCCCAGCGACAGCGCGGTTTCACGCACGGCCATGACGCCGGAGACGTGCACGCGCCGGCCATCGAGCCACGCGCCGCCGCCGCGCCGCGCCCACATCGTTTCGCCGTACGCGGGCGCGTGCGAAACACCCAGCACCAGTTCCCCTTCGTGCATCAACGCAATCTGGGTGGAAAAGAATGGCGTGCCGCGCACGAAGCTCTTGGTGCCATCCAGCGGATCGACCAGCCAAAGGAACGCGCCCTCGCCTTCGCGTCCACGTTCCTCGCCAAGGATGGCGTGGCCGGGGAACGCCGCTTTCAACATCGAGCGGATGCCGTCTTCGGCTTCGCGGTCGGCGATCGTCACGGGCGTGGCGTCCGGCTTGATTTCTACGCTCACGCCGCGCCCGAAATGATGCACGATGCGTTTGCCGGCGGCACGTGCCGCGGTCAGCGCGATTTCCAGGGCGTGGTCGAGAAAGCCTGCATCCAGCATGGCGCACAGCTTAGCCGTGCTTGAGGCGGTTCGCGGTGCCCGCGATCATGGCGGGATGACCGGAACCCTTTCCCGCAACGCCCCGCTCGCCGCGCGCGATCTCGCGCACGTGTGGCACCCCTGCACGCAGATGCTCGAACACGAAGCGCAGTTGCCGCTGATCCCCATCGCCCGCGGTGATGGAGCCTGGCTGGTGGACGCCAACGGCAAGCGTTACCTCGACGGCATCAGCTCATGGTGGAGCAACCTGTTCGGACACGCCAACCCGCGCATCGCGGCGGCCATCGCGGAACAGGCCGCGCGGCTCAACCACGTGATGCTGGCCGGGTTCACCCACGAGCCCGCATTGCAACTGGCCGAGGAACTGGTCCGCATCGCGCCGCCCGGCCTGACACGCGTGTCCTACGCCAGCGACGGCGCCAGCGCGGTCGAAATCGCGTTGAAGATGAGCTTCCACTACTGGCGCAATGCCGGACAACCGCGGCGCCAGCGCTTCATCGCGCTGGCCAATGCCTATCACGGCGAAACGCTGGGGGCATTGGCGGTCAGCGACTTGCCGCTGTACCGCGCCGTGTATGGCCCGCTGCTGTTCGATCCCGTCGTCGCGCCTTCGCCCGATTGGCTGGATGCCGAGCCGGGCGAAAGCCACGACGACGTGGCGCGACGGCGCCTCAGCGACATGCGCGCGCTGCTGGAACGCCACGCGCACGAAACCTGCGCGGTGATCATCGAACCGCTGGTGCAATGCTCGGGCGGCATGCGCATGCACGCGCCTTCTTACCTCACCGGGCTGCGCGCGCTGTGCGACGAATTCGACGTGCACCTGATCGCCGATGAAATCGCGGTCGGCTTCGGTCGCACGGGCACGCTGTTCGCGTGCGAACAGGGCGCGATCACGCCGGATTTCCTGTGCCTGTCGAAGGGGCTCACCGGCGGCGCGTTGCCACTGTCCGCCGTACTGGCGACGGACAAGGTCTATGCGGCCTTCCTCGGCGATTACGCCGCCAACAACGCGTTCCTGCATTCGCACACGTTCAGCGGCAATCCGATCGCCTGCGCGGCGGCGCTGGCGTCGTTGTCGATCTTCCGCGACGAGCCGGTGCTGGAACGCAACCATGCGCTGGCGGCGCACCTGGCGACGCGGCTGGAGTCGGTGGCCGAGCATCCGCACGCCGCAAACCTGCGCCAGACGGGCTGGATCGCGGCGTTCGACCTGGTGAAGGACAAGGCTTCCCGACAGGCCTGGCCAGGCAGCGAGCGTCGCGGCCGGCGCTTTTACACGCATGCGCTGGAACGCGGCGTACTGCTGCGGCCGCTCGGCGACACCGTGTATTTCCTGCCGCCCTACTGCATCGACGAGGCGGACATCGACTTCATGCTCGACGCCGCACTCGACGCAGTCGATGCCGCCAGCGCGTGACGCAGGCCCGACGCTGGACGCTCAGACCTCGTCGAGGCCCTTGGACATGTCTTCGTCCACTTCGGCCGCGGCCCATTCCATGGCTTCGCGGTCGCGGCGCTCGCGCTCCACGCGGTCGATCTCGTCGATGGTCGGCATGTCGATGCTGCGGTCGGCGATTTCGCGCAACGCCAGCACGGTCGGCTTGTCGTTTTCGGGGTTGATGGTGGGCTCGACGCCGTTTTCCAGCTGGCGTGCGCGGCGGGTGGCCATCAGGACCAGTTCGAAGCGGTTGTCGACCACCTTCAGGCAGTCTTCCACGGTGATGCGTGCCATGTGAACTTCCGGTTGTATCGCAAACTTCCAGATTGTAGCAGCGGCGCGGCATTTGTCGATCCCGCGGCCCCTCGGCACCGGCCCGTCCACTGCATCGCCCCTGAACGCCGCCTGCCCCGGCTGTCGCGCGAGGTTATTTTTTGGACCAACGCGTTTAGAATTGCTCGGTTGCAACGCCCACCCTTCGGCCGCATTCAACGACACATGCCCCGCACCTGCCGTTCACGAATTGTGCAAAGCCTGATCGCGACCGCCCTGGCCGCGGCCCTGACCGCCTGCGCCGTCGCGCCACCGCGCACCGATGATCCACTGCAGAACTTCAACCGCAAGATGTTCGCGTTCAACCAGGTCGCGGACAAGGTGGCGATCCGTCCGGTGGCCAAGGCTTACACCAAGGTCACCGGACCCAAGGGGCGCGTGCTGATCAGCAACTTTTTCGCCAACCTGCGCACACCGGTGACGATCGTCAACGAAGTGCTGCAGGGCCGCCCGGAGCCGGCGCTGCAATCGACCGGCCGCTTCGTGATCAACAGCACGGTCGGGTTCCTCGGCTTCTTCGATCCCGCCAGCGACATGAAGCTGTCCGCGCATCCCACCGATTTCGGGGTGACGCTGGCGCACTGGGGCCTGCCGGAGGGACCGTACCTGGTCCTGCCCTTCATCGGTCCGACGACGCTGCGCGACGTCTGGCGGCTGCCCGTGGACAGTTATTTCGATCCGCTCGGCTGGTATGCGCGTGACCACGACTTCAAGTGGCATGCCCAGTACGTGCCGTCGCTGGCGTACCTCGTGACCTTGCGTGCCAGCGCCCTGCCGATCGATCCGATGATCGATTCGGCCTACGACCCGTATGCCTTCATGCGCGACGCCTACCGGCAGCATCGCCTGTATGAAATCTATTACGGCAATCCGCCGATGTCGGCGATCGAGGAACTGCAAGGCACCACCCCGAGCGACAACGGCGACCAGGATATCGACCAGTTGCTGCAACAACAGCAGCAATACGAACAAACGCACGGGATCAACCAGAACGCTGCGCCGGCACCCGCCGCGAGCGCTCCCGCGCCAGCCAGCAGTGCCGCGATTCCGGCGCCTGCCCCGGCGTCGAGTGCGGGGAGGCCTGCGGCCGCGGGCAGCAGCGCCCCGCCGCCCGCAAGTTCCGGCGATTGAAACGGGTCAACTTGCCGCAGGTGGATCGAGCAAGCCTTCGACGTCGCACACTTCGGCGAGCGCCCGCAGCCCCTCCGGCCAATGTGCCACGCCGAGCCGCCGGCCCGCGCGGCTGGCGACCGCGGCGAGTCCCAGCACGCACGCCAGTCCCGCGCTGTCGGCGCGGGCAAGCCCACCCAGGTCGAGCCGCGTCTGCGTGCCCGCCCCGAGTGCGCGCGAGCCTTCCGCGAACGCGCGTGCCGCGGTGGCAAACGTCAGGGCGCCCGACAACGCCAGCGTGTCGCGGTCGGGCGTGCGGAACGTCACCGCTTCGGGATTGGTGTCGCCGCGCGCCATCGCGTCAGTGCCCGCCGTCCTGCTGCTGCATCTGGTCGATCGCACCCGCGCCTTCGCTTTGCAGGCGCTTGATCAGGCCGTCGATGCCTTCCTTCTGGATCTCGGCGTCGACCTGGTTGCGGTAATTGGTGATGTAGGAAATGCCCTCGATGATCACGTCGTAGGCCTTCCAGTCACCGGCTGCGGTCTTGCGGAATGCGTAGTCGACCGACAGGTTCTTGCCGCTGGTGAGCAGCACCTGGGTGCGCACGATGGTACGGCGCTGGTCCAGCGGACCCTGCGCGGGCAGCACCTTCACCGAGCCGCGCGTGTAGGCGACCAGGCCCTCGGCGTAGCGGTGCGTCAACGCGTTGTAGAACGCGCGCGCGAACGCGACCCGCTGCGCCGGCGTGGCTTCGCGTGCGTGTCGGCCAAGCACCAGCAGCGATGCGTAATCCGTGTCGAAGTGCGGCAACACGATCCCGTCGATGATCTTGATGACCTCGTCGGGGTGCTCGCGCAGTTCTGCCTGGTGGCCCTGGATGGCCGTACCGAGCTGGTCTGCGATCGATTGCACGATCTGCTGCGGCGTTTGTTCGGCGGCCAATGCCGGCACGACGCACGCGGCGCCGAAGAGCATCACCACCAGCAACAACAGGGATCGCTTCAACATGGGGTTCTCCTCACGCTCCGCGCACTGCGTGGAGCAAAACGTTTCAGGGTTTGCCGGACGGCGGCGGCGCGCTGGACGCAGGCGCCGAATCGGGACTGCTCGATTTCGGGCCACCGTTGACCAGGAACTTGCCGATCAGGTTCTCGATGCTCATCGCCGATTGGGTAAGCACCAGCTCGTCGCCGTTCTTCAGGAACGTGGGCGAGCCGCCCGGCTCGATGCCAACATATTGGTCACCCAGTAAACCGCTGGTGAATATGGCGGCCGAGGAATCGTCGGGGATGTCGTTGTACTGCTTGTCGATCGACAGCGTCACCAGCGCGTCCATCCGCTGCGGCTCAAGCTGGATCGATTGCACGTCGCCGATGCGCACGCCCGCGATCTTCACCGGCGCGCGCGCCTTCAACTGTCCGATGTTCTGGAAGCGCGCCTTCAGCGTGTAGCTGTCGCCGCGGTGGATGTTGGCAACCGACGTCGTCTGCGTCGCGAGGTACGCGAGCGCGGCGAAGCCGAGCAGGATGAACAGGCCGGTACCGATGGCATAGGAAGGTCTGGGATTCATGTCAAATCACCCAAAAGGCAGGCCATGGATGGCCGTCAAAAAGCAGTTCCGCTCGCCGCGCGAGCGGGCTACTTTTGTTTCGGCAAAAGTAGCCAAAACCATTGCGCCGGGCATGACGGTTTCGGCAACGTCGTGTTGCCGAAACTTCCCCGCGCGTCTCGCCGATCGCGCGCCGGCGCGAACTCGCACGTCCCTGTGCTCGGACATGCGCGCCTTGCTCGCGCGATCGACTGCGATGCTCGGCGTCATGCAACGGCGCGGATCTCGCTTCGACACCCGGCCATCCATGGCCTGCGTTATCGCGCACGGAAATGACTTCAGTCATGTCATGAACGCCGTCATCACGAAGTCGAACGCGAGGATCACGATCGACGAGAACACCACCGTGCGCGTGGTCGAATACGCGACGCCCTCGCTGGTCGGCGGCGCGGTGTAGCCCTGGAACACCGCGATCAGGCTGACCACGCCACCGAACACGATGCTCTTGTACAGGCCGTCCAGGATGTCCTTGTGCAGCGACACCGTGGACGTCATGTTGCCCCAGAAGGTGCCGTTGTCGAGGCCGAGCCAGGTTACGCCCACGAGGTGCCCGCCGAAGATGCCCATCGCGTTGAACACGCACGCGAGCAGCGGCATCGCGATCACGCCGGCGAGGAAGCGCGGCGAGGCGACGTAGGCCAGCGGATCGACCGCCATCATGCTCATCGCATCCAGCTGGTCGGTCGCGCGCATCAAGCCGATTTCGGCCGTGACCGCCGTGCCCGCGCGCCCCGCCACCAGCAAGGCCGTCACCACCGGGCCGAGTTCGCGGAACAGGCTCAATGCGACAACGGTGCCGAGCGCCGCGGTGCCGCCGAAGATCGACAATGTGTAATAAAGCTGCAACGCCAGCACCATGCCGACGAACAGGCCGCAGGTCATCACGATCACGAGGCTCATCGCACCGACGAACCAGACCTGGCGGCAGGTTTCGCGCCAGTGGCGCAGGCTCTTCGGTAGCGCGCCCAGCACCGCGACGAAGAACAGGCCGCAATCGCCGACCGAAGCGATGCCTTGCAGGAACCAGTTGCGGCGAAGGTTGGCGTTCATCGCGCGCGCTCCGCAAATCCGAGCTCCGTCGCGTAATCCGGCGCCGGATACTGGAACGGCACGGGCCCGTCCGCCTCGCCGCCGAAGAACTGCCGCGTCCACGGCGAGTCCTGGTGCGCCAGTTCGTCCGGCGCGCCTTGCGCGACCAGCTTGCCGTTGGCGATCAGGTACACCCGGTCGGCCACCTGCCGGATCGCCGCAAGTTCGTGCGCAACCAGGACGGAAGTGATGCCGAGCGTCTTGTTGAGCGTGCGGATCAGGCGCAGCACCTGGTTCAGCGCGATCGGGTCGAGGCCCACGAACGGCTCGTCGTACAGGATCAGCATGGGGTCGAACACGATCGCGCGTGCCAGCGCCACGCGCCGCGCCATGCCGCCCGAGAGTTCGCTGGGCATCAACTGCGCGGCGCCGCGCAACCCCACCGCCTGCAATTTGGTCAGCACGATGTTGCGCAGCAATTCTTCGGGCAGCTTCGCGTGCTGGCGCAGCGGAAACGCCACGTTCTCGAACACGCTGAAGTCGGTCAGCAATGCCGAGTTCTGGAACAGGAAGCCGATGCGCTCGCGCAAGTCGAACAGCGCGCGCCGCGAGAGCTTCGTGACTTCCTCGCCGTCCACCACCAGGCTGCCCGCATCCGGCCGGAGCTGGCCCGTGATGTGGCGCAACAAGGTGGTCTTGCCGGTACCGGACGGCCCCATGATCGCGGTGATGCTGCCGCGCGGCACGTCGAGGTCGAGCCCGTCGAAAATCGTCTTGGCGCCGATGCGCGTGCGCAGGCCGCGCACCTGCACCAGTGCCCCGGACGACGCCTTCTGATTGGCAAGCGCGGCATTCATCGTGAAGCGGCAAAGCCCGAAGCCACAAACGCGTTAGGGTAATGGAGGCGCACCGCGGCGCCTAGCGGCACGATCAGGCCAGCAACTCGCGGATCAGCGTTTCGTGGCGGTCTTTCGGAAGCGGGCCGCCCGCACGTGCAGCGTGCACGACCGCCTGCAACGCCGCGACCGCGTCGCTGAAGCTGTCATTCACCACGATGCAGTCGAATTCACGTGCATGCGCGATTTCCTCGCGCGACGCCGCCAGCCGTTTCTCGATGGTGGCCTCGCTGTCGGTGGCGCGGGCGCGCAGGCGGCGCTCGAGTTCCGCGCGCGAAGGCGGCAGGATGAAGATCGACACGCATCCCGGCATCGCACGCCGCACCTGTCCGGCGCCTTGCCAATCGATTTCCAGCAGCACGTCGCGACCGGATTCCAGGATCGGCTCGACCGCGGCGCGCGAAGTGCCGTAGTAATTACCGAACACGTCCGCGTGTTCCAGGAAATCGCCGCGCGCCACCATCGCCTCGAACCTGCCGCGATCGACGAAGTGGTATTGCACGCCATGCACGTCGCCCGGTCGTGGCGCGCGCGTGGTGTGCGATATCGAAAGCGCGATCCCGGGTTCGCGTGCCAGCAGCGCGTTCACCAGCGTCGACTTCCCCGCGCCGGATGGCGCAGCGACGATGAACAGCGTCCCGGCAGCAGGCGCACCGCTCATTCGAGGTTCTGCACCTGTTCGCGCATCTGCTCGATCAGCACCTTCAGGTCCACGGCCGCGCGGGTGGCGCGCGGGTCGACGGACTTGGATGCCAGCGTGTTGGCTTCGCGGTTGAATTCCTGCATCAGGAAGTCGAGGCGCCGT
>DATEKI010000207.1:0-10560 GCA_035277545.1 Rhodanobacteraceae bacterium
GTAGGGCTGTGCGCGCCACCGGCAGGATCGCCTCTACCCAACGCGCGTACTGTTCGCCGGAGGGATGCAGGCCGTCGCCGACCAGTTCGCCGCGCACTTCCGGCGCGCGCGAAATCGTGGTGACGTCGACCCAGTGCGCGCGGGCACCCTTGGCTTCCGCACACGCGGCGGCGTTGAAGGCGTCGATCTCGCGGGCGCTACGCGCGGCATCACGGCCTTCGCGTGCCGCGAACGGCGTGACGCCCCAGTCGGGAATCGAGACAACCACGACGTGTCCGGCATTGCCGCCGGCGAGTTTGATCGCGCGTTCCAGCAGCGCGTGGAACTGCGCGCGATATTCCTCGATCGCCCGTCCGCGGTACTGATTGTTGACGCCTACCAGCAACGTCACCAGGTCGTACGGCGGTGCGAACGCCACCGCGTCCATCGCTTCGGACAACTCATCGGTCGTCCAGCCGGTCGTCGCGATGACATGCGGATCTGCGATCTCGATGCCTTCCTCGCGCAGCCGTGCCGCCAGTTGCGCGGGCCAGCGCTCCGCGGGCGCAACCCCTTCGCCGATGGTGTAGGAATCGCCCAGGGCAAGAAAGGCCGGCGCCATTCAGGCGACCTTTGCTTCCGGTTGCGCGTCCGCCATGCGCTCCAGCACCCGTTCGATGCGCGCGAACACGTCCCTGATCTCGCGCGCTTCCGGCAGCAGGGTGATCCGGAAATGCCGGCTCGATGGCAGGTTGAAACTGGAACCCGGCACCACCAGCGCGTGCTCCTCGTCCAGCAACCGCATCGCGAACGCATTGTCATCGAAATCCGGCAATGCGCCGGCACGCACCGACGGGAAGGCGTAGAGCGCGCCTTCCGGCGCCACGCACTCCAGGAACCGGCTGCGCGCAACACTTTCCAGCATCGCACGGCGCGATTCGTACAACCGCCCACCGGACGCGGTGAACGCGGAAATGGTGTCCGGTCCGGTCAGCGCCGGCTCGATCGCCCATTGCGCGGGCACGTTCGCGCACAGCCGCAGGGCAGCCAGCAGCTGCAGGGCATCGCGATATGCCTCGACGCGCGCACCTTCCCCGGACAATGTCGCCCAGCCGATCCGGAAGCCGCACGCACGATGCACTTTCGACAGGCCAGCGAACGTCATGCACGGCAGGCCGCCGGAAAGCGATGCCAGTGGCGTGAAGGGCGCGCCGTCGTAGCGGATGTCGTCGTAGATCTCGTCGGAGAGCAGCAGCAAGCCATGGCGTTCGGCCACGGCAACAATCCTTTCAAGCAGTTCGCGCGGGCAACACGCACCGGTCGGGTTGTTGGGATTGATCAATACGATCGCGCGGGTGCGCGGGCCGCACAGCGCCTCGATCTCGCCTGGATCGGGAAGGTGTGCACGCGATGCCGGACACGCGTAGTAACGCGGCGTGCCCGCGTTGAGGATCGTCGCGGCGCTCCACAACGGATAGTCGGGGGCGGGCAACAACACTTCATCGCCGGGGTTCAACAGCGCACGCAGGGCGAGGTCGATCAGCTCGCTGACGCCGTTGCCGACGAAAATACGCTCGATGGTCCCCGCTTCCACGCCGCGCCGGTGCTGTTGCGCCAGGATCGCTTCGCGCGCGGTCTCCAACCCTTGTTCATGGCAATACCCGTCGCTGTCGGAAAGGTGCGCGGTGATCGCGGCCGTCAGGTGCGCCGGCGCGCGGAACCCAAACCGGCCCGGATTGCCGATGTTGAGTTTCAGCACCGCATGCCCGGCGGCTTCGAGCGATCGCGCGTGGCGGGCGAGCGCGCCGCGGATTTCGTAGCGAACCTGGGCAAGATGTAAGCTGGGATGAACGGCGGGTGCGTGCATGGCTGCAAACGATCGAGGGATCGGGCATGCTAGCGCCGATTCAGGCGTCCGCAAACACCCAAACCGACTCATCGGACGGGCACACCCCGCCATGGCAACCGCTCCCAAGCAGCCCTCCCCGGCCACGCAGCGCATCGGCTGGCGCGGCGCCCTTCCGCCACTTCCACCCGGACACATGCTGGCCCGCGTGTCGGCGCAACACCGCGCGGGTTACGAGGTCCACGACGGCGAACACGCCTTCAACGCGCAACCGGCCCCGAAATTCCTGAAGCGCAATCTCGATCCCGCCGAGCGGCCCGCGGTCGGCGACTTCGTCGTCATCGAGACCGGCACGCCACCGCACATCGTGGAGGTCCTGCCGCGTCGCGGTGTGTTCGAGCGCGCGGCCGCGGGTGAAAGATACGAGCGCCAGATCATCGCCACCAACATCGACGTGGTGTGCGTGCTGACCGGCCTCGACGGCGATTTCAACCCGGCCCGGATCGAACGCTACCTCGCGCTGGTCGAAGGCTCGGGTGCGCGTGCGGTCGTCGTGCTGACCAAGCGGGACGTGGCTGGCGCTGCGGACGCCGAAGCCGCGGTCGATGCACTGCGCAAGCGCCTGCGCGCGGATACACCCGTCGTCGCGATCAACGGCAAGGACGCCTCGAGTGCCGCCGCACTGCGCACGCACCTGGCGCCGGCGACCACCGTCGTGCTGGTGGGCTCATCGGGCGCCGGCAAATCTACCCTCACCAACACCTTGCTGGGCGAGGATCGCATGGCGACCGCCGCGACCCGCAGCGGCGACGACCGCGGCCGCCACACCACCACCCATCGCGCGCTGCTGCCGCTGCCCGGCGGCGCCTGCCTGATCGACACCCCCGGGATGCGCGAATTGAAGCTGACCGGCGACGAAGAACTCGAACTGTTCGACGACATCGACGCCCTGACCGAGCAATGCCGCTTCGCCGACTGCGGCCACGGCAACGAACCCGGCTGCGCCGTGCGCGAAGCGCTCGATGCGGGCGAACTCGATCACGACCGCTGGCGCCATTACCTGAAGTTGCGCGACCAGCGCACGGAACAGGCCACCCGCTTCGAAGACCGGCTGCGCAGCGGCCACGAACCGATCCGCTCGCAGCGGCACCGCGGCTGGCAGGAACGCGAATAACGACGCGATGGGCACTGCAGCGCCAACCGCCGCCCTGCGTCGCTGCGCCGCACTCGACAAACGGTTGGTGGAAGCGGTTCGTGGCATCCGCGTGCTCGACACCGTGGCGTGGCCGGTCACGGTCGAACGGCGTTTCCTGGACGACCTGCACCATGGCCGCGAGACGCTTCCGCGCTTCGAATACCGCGCCCCCGACTTTACCGCGCAACGCGCGGAGCTGGACGCGATCGCGTCCGCGGCCGATGCGTCGCACCCGCTCGGTGCGTATCTGCGGCACAGCGCGGCGTCGTGGCAAACCGCGGCGCGCATGCTGGAAGCGGTCGGTACCGGCGGCGTCACCGCACCGTCCATCGAACTCTACGGCAGGCCCGGCGACGCGCTGCCGGGCGGCACGCAGACCAACCTCGATGCCGCGCGCTGGTTCCTCGAAATCGCCGAGGAACTCGGCAACGGCGAAGCGTTGCCGCAAGCCGAATATTGCATTCCCGCCGAGGTGTTGCGCGACGAAGTGCAGGCCGAGGTCGACGCCTGCTTCGGCAATGGCACGGTGCGCGTGGAAATCGACCCCGAGCTGACCGCGAAGGCCGCGGCCGGCGCCACCCGCATCCGCCTGCGCGGTGCAACTTGTTTTTCCGAATACGACCGTTCGCAGCTGCTGGCGCACGAGGCCTTCGTGCATACACTCACCGCACGCAACGGGCGCGCCCAGCCGGTGCTGAAATCCCTCGCGCGGACCGCGCCCCGCGCGACCGCCACGCAGGAAGGCCTCGCGGTGTTCGCCGAACTGATGTCGGGCTCGATCGACCTCGCGCGCCTGCAGCGCATCAGCCTGCGCATCCTCGCGATCGACATGGCGCTGTCTGGCGCCGATTTCGTGGAGGTGTACCGCTGGTTCCGCGCGCACGGCCAGAACGTCGCCGACAGCTTCTATTCGACGCAACGCGTGTATCGCGGCGTGCCCGTCAGCGGCGGCGCGGCGTTCACCAAGGACAACGTGTATCTCGCGGGCCTGCTCACGGTGCACACTTTCTTCCGCTGGGCCTTCAAGCGGCGCCGCCTGGACCTGATGCAGCACCTGTTCGCGGGCAAGCTGGCACTGGACGACGCGATCGCGTTGCGTCCCGGCTTCGCGGACGGCTCCGTGGCGCCGCCGAAGTACCTGCCGCCGTGGATCCAGCGCTCGCAAGGACTCGCGGCCAAACTCGCGTTCTCGCTGTTCGCCAACCGGATACGCATGGGGCGGATCGGGGATTGGGACCAAGCCTAGCGCGTGGCGCCCGGTCCGATGTTCGCGTCCAGAAATGCATCCACCTTGGCATACAGGTCGGCGACATTCGCTTCCTTGTAGAAACCATGGGCTTCCTTGTCACGATACAGCCACTCGCAGGGAACGCCTCCGGCACGCAGGGCCTTGCGCATCTCCTGGCCCTGCAACGGCGGCACGCGCCCGTCCTCACCGCCGACTATCAGCATCACCTTGGCCTTCAGGCGATCAACCTGATTGACGGGTGAAAGCGCCGCAAGCGTCTTTCGATCCGTACCCAGTACCCGCTCAAGGTAGTCCTTGCCGTAGGTCGTGTCCGGAATGTCGCCCCGCTTGTACATCAGGCCGAGGTCATAGATTCCGACGTAACCGATCGCGCATTTGTACAGCTCCGGATCCTTGGCCGCTCCTTCCAGCGCTGCATAGCCGCCGTAGCTTGCGCCGTAGATGCAAATCCGGTTCGGGTCGGCGACGCCTTGCGCGATGGCCCAACGGGTGGCGTCGGCGACGTCATCCTGCATCTTGCCTCCCCACTGGCGCCAACCGGCCTTTTGGAAGGCATAGCCATATCCTCCCGAACCGCGGTAATTCACCTGCAACACCGCGTAACCGCGCGTGGCGACGGCCTGTACATCCGGGTCGTAGTCCCACCAGTCGCGAACGCCATAGGGGCCGCCATGCACGTAGACCACCAGCGGCAGGCCTCTTGCATTTTCCCGCCCCGGTGGATATGTCACATAGCCCTGCAGTTTCATGCCGTCGCGCGCGGAAAACTCGAACGGCTGCTTCGCTGCCATCTTCCCGGGATCGATCCATGGCGCGACCCGAAACAGCGGCCTGAGCGTGCGCGAGGCCCGATCGTACAAATAAAAAGCACCCGGATTGGTATCCGACCCGACAACCACGATCGCCCTGGAACCGTCGCGCGTGGACGAGACGAACTGGACGCTCTCGCCGGGAAATTGTTGCATCAGGCTGATCAGCACTTCGGCGCCGGGAACACGCGGATCGAACAAGGCCACGCCCGGGCGACCGTCCTCGAAATTCACGCCGATGAAATGGTCTTCCGCCGGGCCCGATGCAAGGCCCGTCGCCGTCACCCGCAGGTTGCTCCAGACGGTTGTCAGCTTGCGCGTCGCCGGATCCCACGTACAAATACCGAATCCGGCCGGGACGTTGCAGGCGAAGTAGGCGAACCCGTCACCGGCGTCGAACGCGAGCGGGAAATCGCGACGGGCACCGAGTTCAGGCAGCAACTGCCAATCGCCTTCTCCGGTGGGATGGGCATAAACCCTGATGTTGCCTTCGTTGTCCTCGCCGTAAGCAAAGCGGACGTGGCCCGCATGATCCGCGATGAAGCTGACATTGCGGGCAGGCGCAGTCATGACCTTCGTCATCTGCCCGCTGGTGACACTCATCTTCTCCACCAGCGGCAACACGCCGTCCGGCGTGGCCGCATCCATGTCCGAAACCGCGACCAGGACGTGTCCAGGATCGCCCGGTATGGTGGAAATGAGATCGGCCGCCCCGTAATACGGATTGTGGGAACCGTAGCCGTACAACAGATCCCGTCCGCCCCCATCCGCATTGACCCCGAACAGCTGGCCGTCCGCGAGCGGCACGTCGAAATTGCTGTCCCTCACGCCCTGTGTGTAGACGATGCGGGTCGGCGACACCCACCAGAAATCGACTACATCCGCATTGTCATGCGGCTCGAGGTTATATCCCTTCAGATCGGCCAACCTGACCACCGACAACATCGTGCGATCCCTGACCACGGCCATCGCCGCGACATACCGGCCATCGGGCGAGATCTTGACCGCCTGGTAACGCGCGTGTTGCGCGAGATCGGCGAACGAAACCGGCGCAGCAACACCACAGGCGGGCAGCAGCAGCAGGGCCAGTGCGGCGAGCCGCACGATTGTTGACACTTGCCCGTGAAGGCGGCTTCTGGACATGAGCTCAATGGGCCGCTGCTTGCGCCGGCACAGCCGTTGTGGGACTCGCCGATGGGCCGGCGCCCGAACCGATGTTCGCATCCAGGAATGCGTCCACTTTCCCGAAAAGTTCGGCGATGTTCTTCTCGTCGTAGAAGCCGTGCCATTCGTCGGGCTTGTACAGCCATTCGTGTGGAATCTTCCGCTTCAACATCGCGATGTGCATGTTCATGCCCTGAACCGGTGGCACGCGGGTATCGCGTCCGCCCACGATGAGCATCACCTTGGCCTTGAGATTATCGAGTTGATAAACCGGTGAACGCTGCGCGAGTGAAGTCATGTCCGTGCCGAGCACACGCTTGACTGAATCCTTGCCGTAGAGGTTCTGCATTGCGTCACTGCCGCCGCGATACATCAATGTCAAGTCATAGACGCCGACATAACCGATCGCGCATTTGTACAGATCCGGCACCTTGACCGCACCTTCCAGAGCAGCGTAGCCCCCGTAGCTGCCACCGTAGATGCAGATTCGGTTCTTGTCCGCGATACCCTGCGCGATGGCCCAGCGGGTCGCGTCGGTGACGTCGTCCTGCATCGTGCCACCCCACTGGCGCCAACCAGCCTTTTCGAAACCGAACCCATAGCCGCCAGAACCGCGGTAGTTCACCTGCAATACCGCGTAGCCCCGTGTTGCCATCGCCTGCACGTATTCGTCGTATCCCCACCAGTCCCGTTCACCATAGGGGCCGCCGTGCACGTAAACCACCATTGGCAGGTTCTTCGCGTTGTCCTTTCCAGGCGGGTAAGTGACGTAGCCCTGTTCGCTCAGGCCATCGCGCGTCCTGAACGTGAAGGGTTCCGCGCGGCCCAACTGGTTCGGGTCGATCCACTTGGCCCGTTGCAACAACGGCGAGAATGAATTCGACGCCTTGTCGTACAGGAAGAACGTGCCGGGATCGACGTCGGCCTGCACCAGCGCGATGGCCTTGCTGCCGTCGTCCGTGCCGGACACGAAATGCACGTCTTCGCCGGGATACTGCTGCATCAGTTCGATCAGCGCCTTCACCCCCGGCGCCTGGTTGTCGAACACCGAAACGGCCGGGCGTCCGTCGGTGAACTCGACGCCGATCACGGAGCCCTCGGCCAGCCCTTGCGCAAGACCCGTGGCCTGAACGTGCGGATTGCTCCATGCGTGCGTCATCTCCTTCGTGGCCGGATTGAACTTGCAGATGCCGAATCCCGGCGCACCCGGACACTGGAACCAGACCGCCTTGTCGTCGGCACTGAACGCGAGTGGCCAGTCGCGATCATTCCCGGCCTGCGTCAGAGGTTCCCAGTCGCCGCCCTCGGCCGGCCGCATGTAGATCACGCGGTTGCCCTGCAGATCATCGCCCATCGCGAAGCGCACGTTGCCGTGGTGGTCGGCCAGGAACGACGCCTCGCGCATGGGTGCCCCGGTGACACGGACCTTGTTGCCATCGCGCACGTCCATGCGATAGACCGCTGTCAGAGCGCCTGCCGAACCGGAGGCATCCCAGTTCTCGACGGTGACGAGAATGTGGTCCGGATCGCCGTCGATCCGCGACAGGAACTGCGCGGTGCCGTTCTCGGCCGTCGCATGCTGGATGTGCGTGCCGGCCTCCATCGTGCCCATGCGATAGCCATACAGCATGGTCGGGCTGCCGCCATCAGCCTCGACACTGTACAGCTCACCGGTCGCGAGCGGCAGATCCCATCCACCAAGGTGCTGAGCAACAGCATAGACGACGTATTTGGGCGAAACCCACCAGAAATCGAGCACGTCATCGCCTTCGCGCGGCGCGATGTTGGCGCCCTTCTGGGTGACGAGATTGATCAGCGTCAGGACGGTCTGGCCACTGTCGAGCACCGACGTCGCCGCGATGTGCGTGCCGTCGGGAGAAATCTTCACCATCTTGTAGCGTGCATGCCGCGCAAGATCCGCGAACGACACCGGATCCGCCATTGCGACGGCGGCGAACACGCACAGCGAAACCCCCAGCACGAAACGCAATGCAAGCTTCATGTCGCTCCCCCTGATGTTGAATCCCCGTTACAGCTTACTCCTCAAAACCAGCGGCGATTTTCCCCGGCACCGTGCCCTTCGAATGCCTCGACGTTGCCGACACAGCGCCCGCACAATTCCGGGTGATCGGCGTGGCGGCCGACATCCTCGCGATGGTGCCAGCACCGCACGCACTTCGGCGCGCCGCTCACGGCGGCCGACACCCACACGTTGGCGCCTTCGAGTTCGGTCAGTACCGCGTCGGCCGGTGCTTCGCCGATGTCGAGCCGCAGGTCGGACACGATGAAGAAGAAGCGCAGTTCGTCCGCCACCTGCCTGTAGCGCTCGACGATCGCAGGATCGGCGTGCAGCGTGAGCATCGCATCGAGCGACGAACCGATCCTGCCATCCTTGCGCATGCCTTCCAGCACCCGTCCCGCGGTTTCGCGGATCGCGAGCAGGTCGCTCCACCAACGCCGCTGGTCGGGGCTGTCCCGGGTTTCGCGCAGCCCCTGGTACCAGGTCTCGAACAACACCGACGCGTCGCGCGCGGCAAGGCCGCCACCGGTTTCGGCGGCAGTGCCGGCGGGCATGTGCATCTGCCGCGGCATGGCCTGCCAGATTTCCTCGGCGGTGAACGCGAACAACGGCGCCAGCCAGCGCACCATCGCCTCGAGGATGCGATACATCGCCGATTGCGCGCTGCGCCGGCCATGGCTGGCCGTCGGCATCGTATACAGGCGGTCCTTGGTGATGTCGAGGTAGAGCGCACCCATCTCGTTGGTACAGAAGTTCTGCACGCGCTGCACCACCTCCGGAAAGTCATAGCGCACGTAGGCGGCGACTACGGCATCCTGCACGTCGCGCGCGCTGCGGATCGCCCATTGGTCCAGCAACAGGGAGCGATCGACCGTCAGCAGGTCGCGCGCAGGGTCGAATCCATCGAGGTTGCCGAGCAGGAACCGGCAGGTGTTGCGGATGCGGCGGTAACTGTCGGCGACGCGCTTGAGGATTTCCTCGGACAGCGCCATTTCGTTGCGGTAATCCGCCGACGCGATCCACAGGCGCAGGATGTCGGCGCCGTACTTGTTCATCACGTCCTGCGGCTCGATGCCGTTGCCCAGCGACTTCGACATCTTGCGGCCCTGCGCATCGACGGTGAAGCCGTGCGTCAGCACCTCGTCGAACGGCGCGCGGCCGTGCATCGCGCAACTCGTCAACAGCGACGACTGGAACCAGCCGCGATGCTGGTCCGAGCCTTCCAGGTACATCACCTGGTCGCCCGGGTTGCGATGCAACTCCGGGCGCTGGTCCAGCACGCAGTAGTGCGTGACACCGGAATCGAACCACACGTCCAGGATGTCGTGGACCTTTTCATAATCCCTGGCTTCGTCGCCGAGGATTTCCGCGAGGTCGAGCGCGTACCAGCCGTCCACGCCAGCTTTCTCGACGCGCTGCGCGACCTGTTCCAGCAATTCGGCGCTGCGCGGGTGCGGCTCGCCCGTGACCTTGTGCACCGCCAGCGCGATCGGGACGCCCCAGGTGCGCTGGCGGCTGATGCACCAGTCGGGGCGGCCTTCCACCATGTTGTTGATGCGCTCCTCACCCCACGCGGGGAAGAACTTCACGTCGTGGTGGATTGCGTGCAGCGCGCTCGCGCGGAGGCCCGCGGAATCCATCGCGATGAACCACTGCGGCGTGGTGCGGAACGCGATCGGCGTGTGGTGCCGCCAGCAATGCGGATAACTGTGGGTGATCTTGTGCGCGGCGAGCAATACACCTCGCTCGCGCAGCAACTCGATGATCGCGTCGCTGGCCTTCCAGATGTGCTGGCCTTCGAAAATCGGCGTGCCCGGCAGGTACACGCCGTTGGAACCGACCGGATTCAGCACGTTGGCCGGGGTCGCGGCGACGATGCCGTATTTCTGGCCGACCGTGAAGTCGTCGGCGCCGTGGCCGGGCGCAGTATGCACCGCGCCGGTGCCGTCCTCGGCGGAAACATGGTCGCCCAGGAGCAGCGGGATTTCGCGGTCATAGAACGGATGTTCGAGGCGCAGGTTTTCGAGCGCCGCGCCCTTCGCGTGCCCCAGCACGTTGGCGTGTTCGACGCCGTAGCGCGCCAGCGCCTTGTCCGCGAGGCCTTCAGCCAGCACCAGCAACACGCGCTTGCCGCCGCGCGCCGGGCCTTCCACCAGAACGTATTCGAATTCAGGCCCCAGCGTCACCGCCATGCTGGCGGGCAGCGTCCAGGGCGTGGTGGTCCAGATCGGCACCGCGACGATCGTGTCGTCATCGACGCTCACGCCGAACTTCGCGGCCAGCGCCTTCGGGTCGAGT
>DATEKI010000208.1:0-17235 GCA_035277545.1 Rhodanobacteraceae bacterium
CGCCTGATGGTGCTGGCGCCGCACCCGGATGATGAATCGCTGGCGGCGGGCGGATTGATCCAGCGCGCGCTGGCATGCGGCGCGGCCGTGAGCGTCGTGTTTGCCACCGATGGAGAGAACAACCCCTGGCCGCAGCGCGTGCTGGAGCGGCGTGTGTGGATCGGTCCGCGCCATCGGCTTGCCTGGTCCGCGCGTCGCCGTGGTGAAGCGGATGCCGCACTGCGCGCGCTCGGCGCGGAGGATGTGCGCGTGCATCGCCTGGGTTGGCCCGACGGCGGCGTGACCTGGAAACTGCTGGACGACACCGACGCGATGCTGTCGGCGCTGCGTGCGCTGCTGGAGCGCGAACGTCCGACGGTGCTGGTGCTGCCGGACCTGGTCGATCGCCACCCCGACCACAGCGCGATCCACGTACTGGTGGAAATGGTTTTCCAGTCGATGCCGGGCGTGGTCAAGCCTGCCTGCCTTGGCTATCTGCTGCACGGCCGATCGCAACGAGGCGTGCCGCGTCGCGCGGTGTTCGCGCTCGATGCCGCGGAACAGCAACGCAAGCGCGAAGCCATCGAGGCCCACGTCAGCCAGACCGCGCTCAGCCGCGGGCGCATGCTGCGCTTCGCAACCGCCACCGAAACCTTCGTCGCCGGACTCGATTCGCACGACCGCGCCGGTCCCAACCTGCCGTGGCAGCCGCTACGCGCGTTGCGTCCCTGGCTTGCATTGCTCGTGGCGGATGCCGGCGGCGGCGAGCGCGTGCCGCTACGTTCGCGCGGCGAGGCCAACCTGTTCTGGCGTGATGGCATCCCCGCGGCGCGCACGACGCGCGTGCTGCGTCCCCCGTATTACGTGAAGCTTTATTGTCCGTTGCCGTCGCCGTGGGTCTTCGACGGCTGGGGCTGGTGCCGGTTCGGCGTGCCGCCCGCTTGACCGCGATGGGCGCCGGCGGCAAGCTGGTGCCCGGGTTCCGAGGAGCGACCGCGATGGCGATGGCGGGTGGTGCAGGCGGCATGGGCAGTCAGGGCATCCTGCCGGTCGTCATCAAGGACAAACACACCCTCTACCAGTCCTACATGTCGTTCGTGAAGGGCGGCGGCCTGTTCGTGCCCACCAACAAGCGCTACAACCTCGGCGACGAAGTGTTCCTGCTGATGACGCTGCCCGAGGAAACCGAACGCGTGGCGACCACCGGCCGCGTGGTCTGGATCACCCCGATCGCGGCGCAAGGCAACCGGCCCGCCGGCATCGGCGTGCAGTTCACCGAAAGCGCCGACGGCGACAACGCGCGCACCAAGATCGAAACCCTGCTGGCTGGCCTGCAGGGCGGCGAGAAGCCGACGCACACGATGTGAGATGGTATGTCGAGGCTTGCGAAAGCCGACAGCAAAGCCCACTTCGGAGAGGATCTAAGAATACCGCTCGCAGCCGGATTGGTCTGCCGATGAAATGCTCCACAAGCAACAGCAAGTCGGCATCCGGGAGCTGAGGTAGGCAGCTCTTCCGCAACGATTTGGTCGGGGAGACAGGATTTGAACCTGCGACTTCTACGTCCCGAACGTAGCGCTCTACCAGGCTGAGCTACACCCCGACGGTCCGCGCGGGGCAGGTGCCCCGCAGCGAGCCGCAAATGATACTTGGCGGGGCTGCAGGGGCGCAAGATGGATGGCGGCGCTGGTAATCTTGCGGTTTTGGCAAGAGAGCTTGGCCAATGGCGCTGACCACGCCCCGTACGATGCCCGGCACGCTGGAACTGCTGCCGCGCGAGCAGATTGCGTTCCAGTCGATGCTGGACACGATCCGCCGCGGTTTCGAGGTGTACGGATTCCTGCCGATCGAGACGCCCGCGATCGAGTTTGCGGACATCCTGCTGACCAAGAGCGGTGGCGAAACCGAGCGGCAGGTGTATTTCGTGCAATCGACTGGCGCGCTGGAACAAGCGGGCCGGCCCGAGCACGCGCTGCGCTTCGACCTGACGGTGCCGCTGGCGCGGTACGTGGCCGAGCACGAACGCGAACTGGCGTTCCCGTTCCGGCGTTACCAGATGCAGCGCGTTTATCGCGGCGAGCGCGCGCAGCGCGGGCGTTTCCGCGAGTTCTACCAGTGCGACATCGACGTGATCGGCAAGGATACGTTATCGATCCGCTACGACGCCGAGATTCCCGCGGTGATCCATGCAGTGTTCCGCGCGCTCGACATCGGCGCGTTCACGATCCAGCTCAACAACCGCAAGCTGATGCGGGGTTTCTTCGAGGGGCTCGGCATCGGCGACGGCGAAAAGCAGATGCTGGTGCTGCGCGAGGTGGACAAGCTGGACAAGCGTGGCGCCGATCATGTGCGTGGCGTTTTGACCGGCCAGCAGTTCGGGCTTTCCGCCGAAGCGGCGGACAGGATCATGCAGTTCGTCGAAGTGCGCTCGACGTCGCTGGCCGACGCGCACGCGAAACTCGATGCACTGGGCCACGGCACGGAAACCTTCGAGCAGGGCCGGGCGGAGTTGCGCGAGGTGCTTGATACCGTCGCCGCGTTCGGCGTGCCGGAATCGGCGTACGCGCTGAATCTCTCGATCGCGCGCGGGCTCGATTACTACACCGGCACCGTTTACGAAACGACCCTGGACGATCATCCGGATATCGGCTCGATCTGTTCCGGTGGGCGTTACGACAACCTTGCGGCGAATTACACCAAGTCCACGCTGCCTGGCGTCGGCATCTCGATCGGGCTGACGCGGTTGTTCTGGCAGTTGCGTGAAGCCGGTTTGCTGAAGGCCGCCGACAGCAGCGTGCAGGTGCTGGTCACGCAGATGGATGCCGCGCAATTGCCGGTATGCCTCGCCATCGCCAGGGAATTGCGCGACGCCGGCATCGCCACCGAAGTCGCGCTGGAAGGCGGCAAGCTGGGCAAGCAGTTGAAGTACGCCGACCGCGCCGGCATCCGCTTCGCGCTGGTCATGGGCGAAGATGAACTCGCTCGCGGCGCGGTGGCGGTGAAGGACCTGCGCCGCGGCGACCAGTTCGAGGTGCCGCGCGCGGAGCTGGTGAAATCGCTGCGGGTGGAACTGTCGCGGGACAAGGTGCAACAGGCATGACCACGATTCGATTGGACGGCAGTCATCTCACGCGTGCCGACGTGGCCGCGATCGCGCGCGGCGGTGCGAAGGTCGAGCTGGATCCGGTGCAGCTCGGGAAAGTGCAACGCGCCGCCGACTTCATCGCGGACAAGGTCCGCTGTGGTGAACCGATCTACGGCGTCACCACCGGCTTCGGCAGCAACGCCGACAAACTGCTGGGCGCGCATCGGGCGCGCGACGAATTGCCGGGCGGCAACCCGGATCCGCGCGGCGAGACGCTGCCCGAGGAATTGCAGCACAACCTCATCATCACCCACGCGGTGTGCGTGGGCGAGCCGTTTTCCGCCGAGGTCGTGCGCGCGATGCTCGCGATCCGCATCAACACCCTGATGCGCGGGCATTCCGGCATCCGCGTGGAAACGTTGAAGGCGCTGGTCGCGATGCTGAACGGGGGCGTCGTGCCGGTGGTGCCGGCGAAGGGTTCGGTGGGCGCGAGCGGCGACCTTGCACCGCTGTCCCATCTTGCGATCGTGTTGTTGGGCGGGGGTGAGGCGTTTTACGAAGGCGAACGGATGGCCGGCAACGAAGCCTTGCGTCGCGCCGGCTTGCAGCCGGTGAAGTTGTCGTTCAAGGAAGGACTGGCGCTCAACAATGGTACGGCGCAGATGCTGGCGACGGCGGTGCTGGCGCTGGACGAACTGGAATACCTGCTGGACGTTGCCGACCTCGCCGCCGCGATGACGCTGGATGCCTTCGCGGGCCGCAGCGGCGCGCTGCGCGAGGAAGTGCACGCGCTGCGCCCGCATCCCGGCCAGGTCGCGGCGGCCCGGCACGTCCGCAAACTGCTCGCGGATTCCACCCTGATCGATATCCCGTATCACCTCGTTCCGCGTTTCCGCACCTGGACCGCACAGGCGTGGGCGACGCCGGAAGAAAAGGCGCTGTCGTTCGACATTCGCTGGGAATGGGTGCCGGTCGACCAGCGCCACGGCCGCGAAGCGTTCTACCGGCGTTTCCTGCCGTTCAAGGGCGGCAAGAAACACCAGCCGCAGGATGCGTACTGCCTGCGCTGCATGCCGCAGGTGCATGGCGCGGTGCGCGACGCCTGGGCGCAGGCGTGCCGCGTGATCGATGTCGAGTTGAACGCGGTCACCGACAATCCGTTGATCTTCCCGGATGCGGAAGACGCCCGGCACATCGAGGAGCAAGTGATTTCCGCCGGCCACTTCCACGGCATGCCGCTGGCGCTGGCGATGAGCTACGTGAAGGCCGCGATCCCGGTGCTCGCGTCGGTTTCCGAACGCCGGCTCAACAAGCTGGTCGACCCGGCCACCAATGACGGACTTCCGGCGTTCCTGACCGGCAACGAGGACGGCACCGATTCCGGTTTCATGATCGTGCAGTACACCGCGGCGGCGCTGGTGAACGATCTGGCGACGCGCGCGCATCCCGCCAGCGTGTATTCGATCCCGACCAGCGCCAATGCCGAAGACCATGTCTCGATGGGTGCCAACGAGGCGCGCCAGGTGTTGGACATGATCCGCGACCTCTCCGACGTGCTCGCGCTGGAACTCTATACCGCGGCGCAGGCGCTGGATTACCGCAACGAGATGTTGAACGCGGCGCGCGGCCTGGCCCGTCGCGGCGGCTGGCAGGCGCTGGCGGCCAAGGTCGAACACGCGCCGCGCGAGGACAGCCCGGACTACGACGCGTTCACGGGTGAAGTGCAGGCGCTGGCATTGGCGCTGACCGGGGCCGAAGCATTCCGGCCCGGCGGCGCGGTGCGCGCGGCGCACGCGCGCCTGCGCGAAGCCATCGCGTTCATGCACCGCGACCGCGCGATGCAGCACGACATCGCCGAAGCGTGCCGGCTGGTGCGCGCGCGCGCGTTCGCCGCCTGACATCCCGCCGTGCACCGCGCGGCGGCGCGCAGAACCACTCGGGGCGTGTGTTCAGGTTCGTGCCGTCGGCCGACGCAATGCCGCGGGCCTGCGGTACCATCGCGGAGGGTTTGCCGCGGGGGCGGCGAACCGGGGTGGTCATTCCGGGGTGTTGCATGCGCTTCCAGGTGGTCCCTGCCATCGACCTGCGTGGCGGCCGCGTCGTGCGGCGGCGCTGCGACTGTGCGCGCGAAACGGTGTTGCCGGACGATCCCGTCGAACTCGCCCGGGGATATGCCGACGCGGGTGTGCAATGGTTGCACGTCGTCGATCTGGATGGTGCGCGCTCGGGGCGCTTTGCCAATCTCGCGGCCATCGAGGCCATCGCCCGGGCCCGCACGCTGAAGGTGCAGGCGGGCGGCGGGGTGCGCACCACCGATGATTTGCGCCGCCTGTATTCGGCAGGCGCCACGCGCGTGGTGGTGGGCAGCGTTGCCACGCAGAACCCCTACGCGACGGCGATCTGGATCAGCCAGTTCGAGCCGGACCGGGTGGTGCTGGCCCTGGAGGCGCGCCACCAGGCCGGCGCCTGGCGCCTGCCCGTGCGTGGCTGGGCCGAAGAGTCCTGCGTGCAACTGGAAACGCTGGCCGCGCATTATTCCCGTGCCGGTGCGCGCCATGTGCTGTGCACCGACATCACCCGGGATGGCACGCCGGGTGGATTCAACCCCGGCCTCTACCGTGACCTTTCCGGTTTTGCGCCGGACTTCGAAATCCAGGCAGCGGGCGGTGCGTGTTCGCTGGACGACGTGCGCAAGGTGCGCGCGACCGGCGTGCGCAGCGTGATCCTGGGCCATGCAGTGCTTGGGAACAGATTCACGCTGAAGGAAGCATTGCAATATTGATCCGCCCGGTGCGCAGGAGCGAAAACGCGCAAGGACGCCCGCACGCGGCGGGTCAACGTGGCCCGGGCACGAGCGCCTCCAATGTGTCGGCTTCCGCGGTCAATGCCGCGTACAGGGCGAACTGGTTGCGTGCGCGTTCCAGGTTGTGCAGCGGGTGCGCGACGCGGAAATACCTGTCGCCGTCCAGATAATCGGTGAGGAAACGCAGGCCGATCACGCCGGTGACCATGCGCGCGGCGAAGACCAGGTTGTCGCGTTCCAGTGGCGTCAGCAGGTCGCCACAGCCTTCGATGTAGCCGTCGGCCAATGCGGCGAAATGGTCGCGGCGCACGCCGACGCGGTCGAGGTCGGTGGAGTCCTCGGGCACCGGGCTCAACATCGTGCGCCCCATGTCGCCGAAGTCGAACAACAGGGTTCCCGGCATCACGGTATCGAGGTCGACCACGCAGATGGCGCGGCCGGCTGCATCGAACAGCAGGTTGTTCAACTTACAGTCGTTGTGGGTGATGCGCCACGGCAGGCCGGCATCGAGGAGCGATTGCCAGTGTGCAAGGACGCCGGTGAACGCCTGCGCCGCGTCGCATTCGCGCGAAGCCTGTGCGGCGCGCCCCATGCGATCGGCCGCGTGCGCGGCGCGAAAGGCGTCGAAGCGCCTGACCGGATCGTGGAAATGCGGGATCACTTCGCCCACGGCATCGGGTCCGAGGCCCGCCAGCGCCGCGGCGAATGCGCCGAAACCGCGTCCCGCTTCGAACGTCAGCGCCGGCGTGTCGGCCGTGTCGTGGGTGTGCGTATCGGGCACGTGGTCGTACATCCGCCACCATGTGCCGTCGTCCAGCACCGCAGCGGCCTCGCCCGCGAGCGTCGGCACCATTTCGAGCACCGAATAGGCGTAGTGGCCCGCGGCGCGTTCGCGGCCGAGATGCGCGGTCACCGCGTGGCAGTTGCGCATCACCAGGGCGGGGTCGCGGAACACGTGCACGTTGAGGCATTGCAACACGCGGCGGCGGCCGTCGTCCGTCACCAGCAGCGTGCGGTTGATCAGGCCGTTGCCGAGCGGCGCGAAGCGCGCGCGGGGCGACAGGCCCCAGGCTTCGGCGAGGCCGTTGCGGGTCGCGGGGTCGAGTGCGATGGTTTCGTTCATGCGGGTGACCAAAGCGGTACCGGATAAATGCCTTCGGCGTGCAGTGCCGCGATTGCGGCGATCACGCGGGGACGATCGTCGGGATGGGTAAGGCCCAACCATGTTTCGCCGGAGGGCAGCACGGCAAGCGATTGACGATGCTTCGCGAGGTGCGCCGTGATGGCGTGCGGCAGGAAGTATTCGTCCCTGGCGCCGGCATGCGGAAGGAATGCGCGCAACCCGTCTTCCAGGTCCGGGAACAGGTCGGGCAACAGGCCCCAGCAATTCAGCGAGACCACGGTATCGGGCGGCAGTGCCTTGCGTCTCCCTTCGGGGCCCGTGCCGGTGAGCGTGCCGTCGCGCACCGCGATATCGATGAACTCCGTGACGTCCTCGAGCTGGTGGTCGGCGTTGACGCGGCAGACGCCGCGGTTGACGCCGCCATGGCTGGACAGCGTGGCGGCGAGTTGGTAGCCGACCATGGCGGGCCGCGCGCCTTCCCGAAAGTGCGCCGCGAGCAGGCCGAACGCGTCGTGGCCGTAATAATCATCTGCGTTGATGACCGCGAACGGCCCCTCGAGCAGCGGTGCGCAACACCACAGCGCGTGCCCCGTGCCCAGCGGCTTGCCGCGCCCGGCCGGCACGCTGCAACCGGCAGGCACGTTGTCGAGTGCCTGCACCGCGAAGTGCAGGGTGGCGCACCCTTGCAGCCGTGGCGCCAGGCGCGCCTGCAACGGTTCGCGCAGGGATTCGCGGATGACCATCACGACGCGCTTGAATCCTGCCGCGAGTGCGTCATGGATGGCGTATTCCAGCAGCCATTCGCCGTTCGGACCGATACCCGCGATTTGCTTGGCGTCACCGTAGCGGCTGCCGAGTCCGGCGGCCAGGATGACCAGCGCGGGTTCGCTCATTGCACCGTATTCGACGTGGCGGCCGTTGCCGGTGCGAACGGTACGGCTGGTCCGGGCGTGATGCCCTTGCGCCATTTCGCGAGTTGCGCGGCGATGCCACTGCCCACGGAAATCTGCGGGTCGGACGGCTCGAAGTTGTCGCGTTTTTCCCAGGCCGCGACTTGCGCGCGTGCAAGCTGGAACGCTGCCCGGAAATCGTCGGTCTTGTTCAACGAATCGACCAGGAAAGCATGCCCGAACCAGGTGAGCTCGGATTGCTCGCCACAACCGAACGAGGATCGGTCGGCACGCGCGGCGGTGATGACCATGGTGCCGGGGTTCTTCAGGGGCGCAACGAAGCCCCCGGAATAACAGGCGTTCACGATCACGACCTTGTACTTGAACGGATGCTCGGCAAGGATGCCGGGCAGGTCGCTCGCGCCGATCTGGTCGAGTGGCAGCGGATCCATGTCCACCAGCAGTGTGTGGTCCTCGCTGCCGTGGGTCGTGAAATACAGGAGCAGGACATCCTGCTGCAAATCCATCTTCGACGCGACCGCATCGAGCGCGTCCTCGAGGTTGCTCCACGTGGCGAGCGGCCGCGTGGACAGCGAGGCTGGATTGTTTTCGAGTACGAGCACGTGCCCGTCGGCGCCAAGGCGTTTCGAGAAAAGTTTGTCGAAATACTCGGCTTCGTTGCGGAACACCTTCTGGCTGCCGTCCCCGGCAAACACGATGGCGTACAGGTTCACCTTGCCGGGCGTGCGCGGCTTCAGGCGCGCGGTCTCGCGCTCCAGCAATCCGGGTTGCGCATAGATCACCTGCTCGGGCGTGGGTCCGTTGCCGGGCCAGCCGGCACTGGACAACAGGCCGGGGGAAGCGGTGCCCTCGTCCGCGGCGCTCGAGGCTTCCGCGGGCGATTCGGGCGATGGAGCGAACCCTGGCGTGCCGTCGAACGCGACGTCCTGGCCGGCGAGGGCGCGACGCGCCTGCAGGTCATGCCAGCCCGCCATCGCGGCCGCGCCGGCGGCGAACGCGAACAACGGCAGCAGGATCAACCCGAATCGTTTCATGCGATCGTGATGGCGTCGAAATCCGCGACGCACGGATGTGCGCGCGATTCGGGGCAACGCTCCGGTGGCCGGCACAGCTGGACCACTTGCACGCCGGCGCCGCGCGCCGCATCGAGCTCCGTGGAGATGTCGGACAGGAACAGGAGGGCGGGTGGCGCCAATCCGGTCGCTTCAGCGATGCGCAGGTACGAGCCGCGCTCGCGCTTGCCGCCGACCTCGGTGTCGAACCAGCCATCGAACAGCGGGGCGAGATCACCTGCCTCGGTGTGGCCGAAGAACAGTTTCTGGGCGGGCACCGAGCCGGACGAGTACACATACAGCTTCAGGCCGCGCGCTTTCCACTCGCGCAACTTCGCGGGCACCTCGGGGTAAACATGCGCCTTGTAGTCGCCTGCCTCGTAGCCGGCTTTCCAGATCATGCCCTGCAGGGCCTTGAGCGGCGTGGCCTTGCGGTCCTCGTCGATCCAGCGCAACAAGGTGTCGGTGATGCGTGGCGAATGGGGGTCGTCGATGCCCGCCTCGCGTGCGGTGGCGTCGAGCCAGCGCGCCACCACCGGATCATCGCGGTGCGTTTCGATGAAGCGGGGCAGGTGCTCGCGTGCATAGGGAAACAGCACGTCCTTGACGAACGCGATGGAACTGGTGGTGCCTTCGATGTCCGTGAGGACGGCACGTGCTCCGGTTGCCTGCGCTTCGCTCATGCCGCGGTGCCGGGCTGTTGCGTTTCGATGTGGGCGGAATAGGCGCTCTCGATATCGCGCTTCACTTCCACCGGGCGCGCGATGCGGTCGAGCACCATGGCGGTTTCGCCGCGCCCTGTGATCTCGACGTTGCCGTAGCCGAAGATGCGGCCCCAGAAGCTCTGGTGCAGATCCACGGTTTCGATGGAAGCCAGGCGCAGCTCGGTGGTCGTGCGTGACACGATGCCGGTCTTGCGAACCACGCGGCGGTTGGTGACGCCTTGCTCGATCGCGCGGAGCCACAACCATTGGTACCCGGCGACGAGGATGGCGAGCACGCCCACCGCCAGCGCGGCCCACGGGATTTGCGCGATCGACAGGGCAACGACGGCGATGATGCCCAGTGCGATCACCACCCAGAAGCGGATCCACATGAACCAGTGGAGTTTGAACATCGCCACGATGGTTTCGCCCGGTGCCAGCGATTGCTGCAGATAGGACATGGCGTTCCCCGCGGCTTCAGTTTTCGAGGCGCGGGAACTGTTCGGCGATGTTTTCGCCAGTGAAGTTCGCGACCCAGCCTTCCGGATTGGTGAACAGGCGGATCGCGACGAAGTGCGGGTTCGGCCCCATGTCGAACCAGTGGCGGGTGCCGTCCGGCACGCCGATCAGGTCGCCCTGTTCGCACAGCACGTCATAGACGCGCTCACCGATGTGCAGCGTGAACTGGCCCTGGCCTGCCACGAAGAAGCGCACCTCGTCTTCGGAATGCGTGTGTTCGGAAAGGAACTTCTGCCGCAGCGCGTCCTTTTGCGGATGGTCCGCCGTCAGCGAAATCACGTCGACAGCCTGGTACCCCTTTTCCAGTTTCAGGCGCTCGATGTCGTCGCCGTATGCCGCGATCACTTCTTCCTGCGACGCGCCGGGGGCCACCGGCTTGTTGGCCTGCCAGCGCTCGAAACGCACGCCGACGCCGCCCAGCGTGCGGGCGATCGCTGCGTGATCCGATTCGGTGGCCAGCGGGCGCGCGGGATCGCGCTGGTCGTACACGCGCAGACGGCTCATGGGATGCCTCCGAGACGGATCAGATCGAGTTCACAGGCAAGCAGGAATTCCAGCGCCTCGAGGTGGCGCTTCGCCTCCGGCATGTCGCGACCCCAAGTGTAAAGGCCGTGGCCTTCGATGAGATAAGCGTGCAGCGGCCGGCCCGCATCGAGCCATGCGCCGACCCCGGCTTCGATGTCGCGCATGTCCTGCGAGTTCGGGAATACCGGCACGTCGAGCTCACTTTCGTGCGTGGTGTAGCCGGTCACCGCCTTTTGCAGCTCCCAGCCGCGCAGTGCCAGCATGCCTTGCGGCGCGAACAGGCGGGAGGCAACGGTCTGGTTGTGCGAGTGCGTGTGCAGCACCGCGCCGGTGTCGGGCTGGCGACGGTAGATCTGGAGGTGCAGGGCGGTTTCGGCGGACGGCCGCTGCGCCGGGTCCAACGGCCGTCCGTCAAGCCCTACGGCCATCACGTCGGACGGTGCCAGCGCGCCCTTGTCGCGCCCGGAAATCGTGACGGCGGCGGTGTCGCCGTCGATGCGCATCGAGAAGTTGCTGCTGGTGGCGGGCGTCCAGCCGCGTGCGGCAAGCTCCGCGCCGGCCTTCGCGATTTCCGTGCCGCATGCATGCAGGCGGTCGGCGAGTTGTGCGGGCGTGAGTGGCATGTCGTCACGGCGATCATTCAGGCGGCTGAATGTAACACGCGCCCTGCGCGGAAAAACGATGCCATCGGCGCGCATCGGGCGTACCATGCGCCCAGTGCCCCTGTTTCATTCCTCGACAAGGAGTATGGAGATGACCGAAGAAAACGCATCACCGCGCCGTCGCTTCCTCAAGCTCGCCGGCGGTGCCGCCGCGGCAATGGTCTTGTTGGGTTCGCTGCCACGCCGCGTGTGGGCGGCGCTGCCGCATCTGAGCGCCGCAACCAATGCCACGGCGAAAGCGCTCAAGTACGTCGAGGATGATACCAAGGCGGGTCCGCCGCACAAACCGGGGCAGGACTGCTCGAAGTGCGTCCACTTTTCGGGCAAGCCTGGCGAAGCCTATGGTCCGTGCGCGATCTTCCCGGGCTTCGATGTCAACGCGAAGGGTTGGTGCACGGGATTCCAGGCCAAGGGATGATCGGCTTGCATGCCGTTGCGCCGCCGATGTGCGCGGCGCAACGGTCGGTTGTTCGCGAGCAAGGTCGGTCGGATCGGGGAAGGGTGGCGTAGACAAGTTGCTGCCCGGATACGGCAAGCGGAGGAGCTGACTACGCTTGCCGCACCGGGCAACGGTCCGGGGTCCACTGCCAATGGGAAATCCCTCGGAGAACGCATCATAGCGCGGGGATTTGCAGGGGCCAAGGTTGACAAGCCGGATTTCGAAACTAAATTTTTTCTTCTCTGGAAACATTGACTTATAAAGTTAATGTTTCATTGTTTCGAGAGTTATCCACAGTACGCGACCGTACGGTGAAGCGTGCCGTGACAGCTGGCGACACCTAGCTCTTTTGCTCTTATCGGGATGCGCGCAGCAGGCTGTGGCGATAGCCGTAGCCGAAGTAGATGACGAATCCCAGCAGCGTCCACAGGCCCATCAGCGTCCAGTTGTACCAGTTCTCCCAGTACAACAGCATCAGGCAACTCAGGACGCCCAGCGTGCAGGTGACACCCGCCCACGGCACGCGGAAGGTGCGCGGCAGTTCCGGCCGCGTGCGGCGGAGGATCAGCACGCCCGCGCAGACCGCGACGAACGCCAGCAGCGTGCCCATCGAGACCAGGTCGCCCAGCACGTCCAGCGGGAATACGGCGGCCAGCAGCGCGATGCCCGCGCCGGTGATCAGAGTGTTGATGTGCGGGGTGCGATAGCGCGGGTGCAGCTTCGAGAACACCGGCGGCAACATGCCGTCGCGGCCCATGATCATGAAGATGCGTGGCTGCGCGATGATCATCACCAGCACCACCGACGACAATCCGAGCAGCGCGCCGATCTCCACCAGCCAGCGCAGCCAGTTGAGCTGCGGGTGCGCGGCCACGGCGGTGACGACGGGCTCGGCGGTGCCCAGCTTGGTGAAGGAAATCAGGCCCGTCAGCACGGCAGCCATGGCCACATACAGCACGGTGCAGATCGCCAGTGACGCCAGGGTCCCGATCGGCAGGTCGCGTTGCGGGTTCTTGGCTTCCTGCGCCGCGGTGGAAGTGGCCTCGAAGCCGATGTAGGCGAAGAACACCAGCGTGGCCGCGCGCATGATGCCGCCCCAGCCGTATTTTTCCGGGCCCTGCGCGGGTGGGATGAACGGGTGCCACAGCTCCGGGTTCACGTAGTGCCAGCCCGCGATGATCACGATCACGATCAACGTGACTTTCAGGATCACGATCGCCGTGTTGGTGCCGCTGGATTCGCGGATGCCGACGTAGCAGAGCCACGTCAGCAACAACACCAATATCACGGCGGGCAGGTTGAACAACGCACCGGTGACCACGAGATGCTTGTCGACGAACGCGATGGGTGCGTTGGTCAGCGCCTCGGGCAGGTTGAAGCCCATGTGCCGGACCAGGCTTTTGAAATAACCGGTCCAGCTCACCGCGACCGCGGATGCCGAGACGCCGTATTCCAGCACCATGTTCCAGCCGATGAACCACGCGGCGAATTCGCCCAGCGTGGCATAGGCATAGGAATACGAACTGCCCGACATCGGGATCAGCGTCGCGAACTCGGCATAGCACAGCGCGGTGAAGCTGCAGACCACGGCGGCGATCACGAATGACAGCAACACGGCGGGTCCCGCGTGTTCGGCCGCGGCTTGTCCGGTGATCACGAAGATGCCTCCGCCGATCACCGCGCCGATGCCGAGCGCGGTCAACCCCCATGGGCCCAGCGTGCGGCGCAACTGGACGCCACCGTGGACATCGTCCGCGGTGGCGGCGTCGCCGACCGTTTTCCGCGCGAGCAGCCGTTGCAACACGGTCATGGAGTGCCCGCCCAGCACGAGCGGGCCGGCAGGCCCGCCACGCAATCGCCCGTAACCATCATCACACCACGTCGTCCAGCGCGTGCGTGATTTGTTCCGGCGACATCTGGCTGCGCTTGTAGCCGTACAGGCGATAGAAGATCAGCCCGATCACGGCCCACACCACGAACACCACCTTGGCCACGACGCTGAGGTTGACGAACAGCAACAGGCATCCGGCGACGGCAAGTGGACACACGATCCACACCAGCGGGGTGCGGAACGGGCGCTTGCGGCCGGGCTGGGTGCGACGCAGGATCATCACGCCCACCGACACCATCGCGAAGGCGAGCAGGGTGCCCGCGTTGGACGTGTCGGCCAGTTTGCCAACCGGGAACAGCGCGGCGCAGAGTGAAACCACGATGCCGGTGACGTACGTGATGACGTGCGGCGTGAAGAAGCGCTGGTGCACCTTCGAGAACACGTTGGGCAGCAGGCCATCACGCGCCATCGTGAAGAAAATGCGGGTCTGGCCGAACATCATCATCAGGATGACGGACGGAAGCGCCACGATCGCCGCGAGTTCGATCATGACGGCCACCCTCGGGTGTCCGAGCGTGGTCATCACCTGCGCCAGTGGTTCGCGGCTGCACACCAGCGCCTGCGAGTTGCCGCACGCCGCCGCGAAGCTGGGCGTGCCCGGGTCCAGGAACGCACCGGTCGCGCTCGTGAGCGGCTGTGCGCCGACCGAACCGGCCGCGCCATAACCCACCAGCAGGTAGAAGATCGTGCAGATCGCCAGTGCGGCGATCAGCCCGATCGGAATGTTGCGGTTGGGATTGCGGGTCTCCTCGGCGGCGGTGGACACCGCGTCGAATCCCACGTAGGCGAAGAAGATGGAGGCCGCCGCCCCCAGCACGCCGATGCCGTTGCTGCCCACCGGATTGCCCCAGCCGGTCGGCAGGAACGGGTGCAGGTTGGCGGTCTTGACCGCGGGCACGGCGATGATGATGAACACCGTCAGCGCGATGATCTTGATCGCCACCAGCACCGCGTTCACGCGCGCGCTCTTGGACGTGCCGATCACCAGCAGGCCGGTCACCGCGACGCCGATCAGGAAGGCCAGCAGATTGAATCCGCCGCCGAGCGTGGGGCCGACCTGCAGCCAATGCGGCAGCGAGAGTGCACCGGGCGCGACCAATCCGAAGATGCCGCTGTTGAGCAGGCCGTTGACGTAGCCCGCCCAACCGACGCATACCGCCGTGGCACCGATCGCGTATTCCAGCACCAGCGCCCAGCCGACGATCCAGGCGATCAACTCGCCCATCACGCCGTAAGTGTAGGTGTAGGCCGAACCCGAAACCGGCACCATCGCCGCGAGTTCGGCGTAGGCGAGGGCGGCGAGTCCGCACACGATCGCCGCGATCACGAAGGAAACCATCATGCCGGGACCGGCCTTCTGGGCCGCTTCGGCGGTCAACACGAAGATGCCGGTGCCGATCACCGCACCGATGCCGAGCAAGGTCAACTGGATCGGACCCAACTGGCGCTTCAGCGATTTCTTTTCGGCAGTGGCGAGAATCTGGTCAAGCGGCTTTACACGCCAGAAGATCATTTGTGCTCCCAATCGATCGGATCCGCGGCGGGGAACCGTGGCTGGGCACACCCTGCGCCCGGATGTCCGCTTGTGCTTCCCCTCGAAGCGATGCGGGCTCGCGCGAAGGCGCAAGTGTGCCGTACCTTAGCGGCCCTTTTCTCCGGCGACAAGCGCCGAATGGCATGTTTTGCGGTTCACGCCAAAGGCTTCATGGATGGGGCAAGCAGCCGTCCGTGGCGCGCAGCCGTTCGGCCTCCTGCCTCACCCGCGCGCTTGGCACGACAGTCCACCGGACTGTCGCTGGCGCCTTGGAAACAGCGGCAAGCATGCATCCTTGCGGCGCTGCCCGCTCGGCTTCCTGCCTCGCCAGAGCTTGACGCGCGGGAGTCCACTGGACTCCTGCAAACGCGTCAAGCTCTACCCGCGAACTCCCCCGTCAGCGTGTTCACCCACACCTTCTCGCCGGTCGTGATGTATTCCGGCACCTGGATTTCGATGCCGGTATCGAGTTTGGCGGGCTTGGTGCGCTTGGTGGCGGATGCGCCCTTCAGCTCCGGCGCGGTATCGACGACGGTCATCGCGACGCTGGTCGGTACCTGCAGCGCCACCGGAGCGTCGTCGATCAGTTGCACGTGAGCCTCCACGCCTTCGACGATGTACGCCGCGCTGTCGCCGACCACATCGGGATCGAGCATGTAGGGCGTGTAGTCCTCGGCGTCGAGGAACACGAACGCGTCGCCGTCCTTGTAGGAAAAATTCGCCGCGCGGCGCGTCAATTCCATTTCCTTGAGGTCGTCGTCGGCGCGCAGGCTCAAGTCGAACTTGCGGCCGCCCGGAATCGAATACAGCGTGAAGCGGAAGGTGACGTTGCCGCCGCGTGCCGTCGGCGCGCTGCGTTCGAGGTCGCGCACCTGGTACACGGTGCCATCGTGTTCGACCACGTTGCCCTTCTTGATGTCGGAAGCTTTCATGTTTGGTGGGGAACCGGGAATGGGGGATCGGGAACAGGGGACAACTGAAAGCCCGCGTCACTCCGGATGCGGCGAAGCCGCGATCCGACTGCGGAGGCAGGATGCCGGAGCGAACATCGGCGAAGTCGATGGCCCGCAGGGCGAGCGCCATGGAGGGCGCGAGTCTATCCATTTTGCTTGACGAGGAACAACAGGATCAAAATGGATCGACTCGCCACATCCATGTGGCTCGCCTTTCGGCCGCCTTTGGCGTTCGCGTTTGCAATCCTGCAAACGTAGTCGGGTTCCACCGCGGCAAACCGCGGCGGCCCCGGAATGACGACGGTGTTATTTGGGTTGCAGCCGCACCGCGCCGTCCAGCCGGATCGTTTCGCCGTTCAGGTAGCGGTTGGTCAGGATGAACGCCACGGTCGCCGCGAATTCTTCCGGTTTGCCGAGCCGCGAAGGGAAGGGGATCGACGCCGACAGCGATTGCTGCACGGCTTCCGGCATGCCGTCCACCATCGGCGTCCAGAAGATGCCGGGGGCGATCGTCATCACGCGGATGCCGAAGCGCGACAGTTCGCGCGCCATCGGCAGGGTCATGCCGACCACGCCGCCTTTCGATGCGGAGTACGCCGCCTGGCCGATCTGGCCTTCGTAGGCTGCGACCGAGGCCGTGTTGACGATCACGCCGCGCTCGCCGTCTTCGCCGGGTTCGTTGGACTGCATCAGCGCTGCGCCGGCCTTGGCGACGTTGAAGCTGCCGACCAGGTTCACCATCACGGTGCCGGCAAAATTCTTCAGCGGCATCGGGCCTTCCTTGCCCAGCACGCGGCCGGCGCCGAGGATGCCCGCGCAGTTCATCACCACGTTCAGGCCGCCCATGGCGTCGCGTGCAGCGGTGACGTTGGCGGTGACGCCGTCCTCGCTGGTCACGTCGGTCTTGTGGAACGATGCCGAATCGCCCAGCTCTTTCGCGGCGGCGTTGCCTTTTTCTTCGTTGACGTCGAACAGCACGACCTTGCCGCCGTGCGCGACGACATGTTGCGCGACCGCGTGGCCGAGCCCGGACGCGCCGCCGGTGATGATGGCCT
>DATEKI010000209.1:0-6302 GCA_035277545.1 Rhodanobacteraceae bacterium
TACGACACCGAATACGCGATGGTGGATCGCGACGACGACCTGCGTGCCGGCGCCAAGTCCACCGCGATCCTGTTCGGCGAAGCCGACCTGCCGATCCTCGGGATATTGATGGCGACGCTGCTGTTCACGCTGCTGCTGGTCGGGCAGCGCGCACAACTCGAATGGCCATTCCTCGCCGGGCTCGGCGTGGCCCTGCTGCTGTTCGCGTGGCAACTATGGAACATGCGCTGGCGCCAGCGCGACGCCTGCTTCGCGGCATTCCGCAACAACAACTGGGTCGGCGGCGTGGTCTGGCTGGGGATGGTGGTCGCGCTTGCGATGAAGTGATTCATCTGCGCGCCGGCGCGCGCGCCAGTGCCCACACATCCACGCGCGCGACGCCGGCATGGTTCAGCACGCGCACGCATTCGGCCAGGGTCGCACCGGTGGTGAACACGTCGTCCAGCACCGCGACGTGTGTCGGGACGGCTCCGCCGACATTCGCCTCGAACGCGCCGCGCACGTTGCGGCGGCGTTGGATGGCGGTCAATTCGGTTTGCGCGTGGGTGGCACGGCTGCGGCGCAGGCCGTCGCGCAACAACGGAATGCCGAAATGTCTGGCCAGCGGTGTGGCGAGTTCCAACGCCTGGTTGTAACCGCGTCGGCGCAGGCGCGAACGATGCAGAGGCACCGGCACGATCGCGCCGGGCAGGTCATGGGGAACTGGCGACGCGCTCCAGATCTTCGCCAGCGTGCGCCCGGCCGCGAGATCTCCACCGAACTTGAAGCGCGCTTCCAGTTGCGCCAATGGCCATTCGTAACGGAACGGCACCCATGCAGCGTCCCATGGCGGCACGTGCCTGGTGCAACGTCCGCACAAGGGTGCCGGCGCTTCCAGCGGCAAGGCACAGCGCGCACAGCAAACATCGTTGCGCGGCATGTCGGCTTCGCAGGCGGGGCAAAGGCTGAGCGCTCCCTGACCCGGCGCGCCGCACAACAGGCAGTGCGAAGGCAACAGCGCATCCAGTGCATGGTCAACCACGTTAGTCATTCTAAAGTTGACACACATCTCCCCGGCCAGTGAAACTTTGCGTCCACTGTAACGTGGAGCCCGTGATGGACGGAATGAACCTTGACACACCGGTCAGGCACGACTGGAGCCCCGCGGAAATCGAAGCGCTTTTCGACCTGCCCTTCATGGATTTGTTGTCGCGCGCGCACGCGGTGCACGCTGCCAATCACGACCCGAACGCGGTGCAGGTTTCCACGTTGCTGTCGATCAAGACCGGCGGCTGCCCCGAGGATTGCGCGTATTGCCCGCAGGCGCAGCGCTACCACACCGGTGTCCAAGCGCAGAAACTGATGGATGTCGACGCGGTGCTGGAACGCGCGCGCGCGGCCAAGGCCGCCGGTGCTTCGCGCTTCTGCATGGGCGCGGCGTGGCGCGGGCCGAAGGATCGCGACATTCCGAAGGTCGCCGAAATGATCCGCGGGGTGAAGGCGCTGGGCATGGAAACCTGCGCCACGCTCGGCCTGCTGGGCGAAGGCCACGCGCAACAACTGAAGGACGCCGGGCTCGACTACTACAACCACAACATCGACACCTCGCCCGACTACTACGGCGAGATCATCCACACCCGCGAATTCGAGGATCGCCTCGACACGCTCGCAGACATCCGCGCGGCGGGCCTGAAAACCTGCTGCGGCGGCATCGTCGGCATGGGCGAAACGCGTGCGCAGCGTGCCGGACTGCTGCAGGCGCTGGCCAACCTGCCCGAGCATCCGCAATCGGTGCCGATCAACCAGCTGGTGCCGGTGCCGGGCACGCCGCTCGCCGATGCCGGAAACATCGACCCGTTCGAATTCGTGCGCACGATCGCGGTGGCGCGGGTCGTGATGCCGAAGTCGATCGTGCGCCTGTCGGCCGGCCGCCAGCAGATGAGCGACGAGATGCAGGCGCTGTGTTTCTTCGCCGGCGCGGGTTCGATCTTCATGGGCGAGAAACTGCTGACCACCGGCAACCCGGATGTCGAGCACGACCACGCATTGTTCCGTCGCCTCGACCTGCACGCGATGCAAGCCGATGCTGGAATGGATCAGTCGGGCACGGTGCACGCGGTCATTCTGGAATCGTGCGCGCACGTAGCCTGACTTCTCTCCCTTCTCCCTCCGGGAGAAGGGTTGGGATGAGGGTTCGGGTCCGCGTGTCCACCATGCTTGTAATGCGTTCGACCATCTCTCGCATACCCGTACCCCCACCCCTGCCCCTCCCCCGAGGGGAGAGGGGTTCACGTTGATGCGCCCCGACCTGCTGCAATCGCTGGCCAGGCGCGTGGCGGAACGCGAACGCGCGGGTTTGTTGCGTTGTGCGCGCACGCTGGATGCCGCGTGCGGCGTCCGCATCAGGGTCGATGGCCGCGAGCTGCTGAATTTCTGCAGCAATGATTACCTGGGTTTGGCGCAGGACCGGCGCATCGTCGCAGCACTGCGGAACGCCGCGAACGCGTGCGGCGTAGGCAGCACCGCCGCGCACCTGGTGTGCGGCCACCATCGCGAACACGCGCGGCTCGAAGAGGCGCTGTGCGAATGGACCGGCCGTGATGCCGCATTGCTGTTTTCGTCCGGCTGGCTCGCCAATCTGGGCGCGATGCAGGCGCTGCTGGACCGCGATGGCGTGTGCGTGCAGGACAAGTTGAACCACGCGAGCTTGCTGGATGCCGCGCAGCTCGCGGGTGCCGCACTGAAACGATATCCGCACAACGACATCGACGGTGCCGCGCGGCAACTCGCAAGCGCCGCGGGAAAACCCGCACTGCTCGCCACCGATGGCGTGTTCAGCATGGATGGCGACCTGGCACCGCTGGCCGGACTCGCGGCCCTGTGCAAACGCGAAGGCGCGACGCTGATGGTGGACGACGCGCACGGCCTGGGCGTGCTGGGACCACGCGGCAGCGGCAGCACAAGCGCGGCCGGCCTGTCGCCGGAAGATGTTCCGATGCTGATGGCGACGCTGGGCAAGGCACTGGGTTGCATGGGCGCGTTCGTCGCGGGCAGCCGCGCATTGATCGAAGGATTGACGCAGTTTGCGCGCACGTTCATCTACACCACCGCGATGCCACCTGCCCTCGCGGCGGCTGCGTGCGAAGCAACGCGCATCGCGGGCGCGGAAGAGTGGCGACGGGAAAAACTGCGCGCGTTGGTGGCGGAATTCCGCGCCGGCGCCTCGCAAATCGGTTTGGCATTGATGGACTCGGCGACCGCGATCCAGCCGATCGTGCTCGGTGACGCCGCGCATGCCATGGCCGCATCGCGCATCCTCGAGGACAAGGGGTTCCTTGTCACGGCGATCCGCCCGCCCACCGTGCCGGCCGGCAAGGCACGGCTGCGCGTCACGCTTTCGGCGGCACATGACCATGTCGACGTGGACCGGCTGCTGGATGCGCTGGCGCAACTTCCGCGCCACGCGATCGCCTAAAATTGCGGGTTCATGTCCGAACTTTTCATCCATACCGAAGGCCGCGGCGGCGCGCACCTCGTGTTGCTGCATGGCTGGGCCATGCACGGCGGTGTGTTCGCACCGCTGGTCGAAGCGCTGCATGATCGCTGCGTGCTGCACGTCGTCGACCTGCCGGGGCATGGCCGTTCACGCGACTGCGGCGTTTCACTGCAACCCGCCGCGTGCGCGAAAGCCATCGCGGCGCAGGTGCCGCCCGCGATCTGGCTGGGCTGGTCGCTGGGCGGCCTGTATGCCCTGCAGGCCGCGCTGGATTTTCCGAAGCAGGTACAAGGGTTGGCGCTGCTGTGCGCGTCGCCGCGTTTCGTGCGCGGCGCGGATTGGCCGTACGCGGTATCACCTGAAATCCTGCAGGGCTTCGGGCGCGATCTCGAGACCGATTACGAAGGCACGCTGGAACGTTTCCTCGCACTGGAGGCACTGGGCAGCGATTGCGCGCAGGCCGACCTCCGCAAATTGCGCGCAGACACCTTCAACGAATTCCGTCCGCAGGTGCGCGCGCTCACGGAAGGGCTGGACGTGCTGGAACATGGCGACCTTCGCGCGCGCCTTCCGCAACTGACGCAAGCCAGCGCGTGGATCGCCGGCCGCCGTGACCGGCTGATCCCATGGCAGGCGATGCAATGGAGCGCCGCGCAATGTGGCGGCACGTTCACCTGCATCGCGGGTGGCGGCCACGCGCCGTTCATCGGCCACACGAAAGAAGTGGTCGCCGCACTCGCGCCCCTGCTTGAGGGCGGTGCGACATGACCGGCAAGCACCTCGACACGCTCCAGGTCCGCCGTGCGTTCGGGCGCGCCGCCTCGACCTACGAGCAGCACGACGCCTTGCAGCGCGAAGTCGAATCACGCCTGTTCGAAAGCCTCGACTATTACGACGGCAAGCCCGGGCATGTGCTGGACGTCGGTTGCGGCACCGGGCGCGGCACCGCGCTGCTGAAAAAGCGCTGGCGTGATACGGAAGTGATCGCACTCGATGTGTCGCTGCCCATGTTGCGCGAGGCGCGGCGGCATAGCGGCTGGTTCCGGCCCTTTCCGCGCGTGTGCGCGGATGGGCAAGCCTTGCCGTTTCCCGACCGCAGCATGGACGTGGTGTATTCGAACCTCTGCCTGCAATGGTGCGATTCGCCACGGCCGTTGCTGGCCGAGTGCGCACGGGTATTGAAGCCCGGCGGTTTCATGGTCGCGTCCAGTCTTGGCCCCGATACCCTGGTCGAACTTCGCGCGGCGTGGGCCGCGGCCGATATCGAACAACCGCACGTCGGCGTGTTCCTGGATCTGCGCGACATCGGGGACGCGGCACTGGCTGCGGGCCTCAAGGATCCGGTGCTGGATTCCGACCGCATCACCATGCATTACCCCGACGTGCGCACGCTGCTGGCCGACCTTAAAGGACTCGGCGCCACCAATGCCGACTTCGACCGCACGCGCGGACTCACCGGCAAGGCGCGTTTCAAGACGATGATCGAGGCCTACGAAACACACCGACGGGATGACCGCATCCCGGCGACCTGGGAAATCGTCACCCTGCACGCGTGGGGATTTCCGGCCGGCGCAATGCCGCTGTACGGCGGCCGCGACACCCGTTTCGAAGTCATCAGCCGGCGCGAACCCCCACCGCGCAACCAATGATCCGCGGCGGCAGCGCGGCTCAACGCGCCGCGGTGTTCGCCACCACGAGGATCGTGAAACTGCCCGGCTGCACCGTCGGGCGTGGATGCGGATCGGCAGCGGTTGGCGCTGGCCGAGGGCCGAACTTCGCGGCGGAGAGATACACGTGGCCATTGGCTTCATCAAGCGCCATGGTGCGCGCGCTCTTTTGCGTCGGCACGTTCGCCAGCACCGCGTAATGATCCGGCGTGGCTTCGCGCACCACGGTCAAGGTCCCGCTGTGTCCATTGGAACTCAACACGAGTCCGCGCTTCGCGTCGTAACGCGCGGCATCCGGGCCTTCACCGATCGGCACGCTGGCGACCTGTTTGCCGCTGGTCGAATCGGTCACCGCCATGATCTTGTTCTGGCATACCGAGAACAGGCGATGGTGTGTGACGTCGATCGCGAGGCCGGACGGGGAATCGCAATCCTTGAGCGGCCACGTGGCCGTCACTTTCATCGCGGCGGGATCGATCTCGACCAGTTCGTTCCTGCTTTCGATGTTGTCGAACACGTGCCCGTGTCCGTCGCTGACGGGAAACTCCGGGCGGCCCGGCAGCGCGACGTGGCCCAGCAGCTTGCCGCTTTTCGCATCGATCACGCTGGCGTCGTTGCTGTCGCCGTTGAATGTGAACACGCGATGCGAATACGGGTCGTACACGATGCCGTCCGGATCCTTCGCATCCACCGCGATGGTCTGCTCGACCTTCAGCGTGGCCGGATCGAACACCGTGACGGTGTTTGCGTGCCCGTTGCTGATGAAGCCCTTGTGCAGGTCATCGGCGAGCGCGATGCCATGCACGCCCGACAAACCGTCGATTTCACCGATGACGGAGCTCTTGGCCATGGATGGCATTCTCGCTACATCCAGCACGAGGACGCGGTCCGAACGGCTGACATAAAGATGCTGCGCGGACTGATCCAGCGCGAGGTAGTCCCAGCCCCCGCCACCGCCCAACGCGTAACGCTGTTCGACCTTCCAGCCGCCGGCCGCCGCGAGCGCGCAGACGGGCATCAACATGGCGAATACAACTACCGCGGATCGTTGCATGGCGGACTCCCGGCGCTGATTGATTCGACGAATCCCGCACTATCCTTGGCGTTCCTTAGCGAACGCTTCGCGCCATGTCCAACGCCCGTGCTCCCGAACGCGCCGC
>DATEKI010000210.1:0-2748 GCA_035277545.1 Rhodanobacteraceae bacterium
GGCAAGCGCCTGATCGGCGCTGACAATCTCGATGGCCTGGTGGCGGCCCACCTGCTGGAAACCAGCGAACGCGACGCGCTGCGCGATGCCCGCGCGGTCTTGCGCCGCATCCGCTACGGCCTGCACCTGGAAGCCGGCCGCGCCGAAGAACGCCTGCTGTTCGATTGGCAGCGCGCGCTGTCGGCGAGGCTGGGCTACGAGGACGTCAATACCGCAGGCAATGACGCCATCGAACGTTTCATGCAGGATTATTTCCGTGCCGCCGGGGTCGCCGAACGCCTGTTGACCCAACTGCTGGAACGCTTGCAGGAACACCTGCATCCGCTGCCGCTGCCGCGCGACCTGGATGCGCACTTCGTGATGCGCGGCACCCGTCTCGAACTGCGCGATCCCGCGTGGTTGCTGACTGCCCCGGAAGGGTTGGTCGAACTGTTCGTCAGGCGCTTCGATGTCGAAGTGTGTGTGGGGATCACCGCGGCGGCCATGCGCGCGGTGGAACACGCGCTGGTCGCCCACGGCACCACGCTGTCGCGCGATCCCGCCGTGCTCGCGGCGTTCCTGGCGTTGCTGCGGCGTGGTGCGGCGTCCGTGCGCGTGCTCGAAGCGCTGAACCGGCACGGCGTGCTGGCCGCGATCCTGCCTTCGTTCGCACGCGTCGTCGGGCGCATGCAGTACGACCTGTTCCATGTTTATACCGTCGACGAACACACGCTGCGCGTGCTGCGCAACATCGCGCGCTACGCCTCCCCGGAAGCGCGTGCCGCGCTGCCGTTGGCTTGTGACGCGTTCACGCGGCTCGCGAAACCCGAAATCCTGCTTCTCGCGGGGTTGTTCCACGACATCGCCAAGGGCCGCGGTGGCGACCATTCGGTGCTCGGCGAAACCGAGGCACGCGCTTTCTGCCGCAGCCTGGGTCTCGGCGAAGACGACACCGATGAAGTCGCGTGGCTGGTGCGCTGGCACCTGTTGATGAGCGTGACCGCGCAGCGCCAGGACATCGCGGATCCGGAAGTCGTGCATCGTTTCGCGGTGCAGGTCGGCGACTGGGACCGGCTGGACATGCTGTACCTGCTCACGATCGCCGACATCACCGGCACCAGCCCGAAGCTGTGGAATTCATGGAAGGACCGGCTGCTCGCGGATTTGTACGTGTCCGCGCGCTACGTGTTGCGGCGTGACCTCGAGCGTCCGGCGCGCGCCGAGGTGCGCGTACGCGAAGCGCGCGAACGCACGTTGGCGCTGGTCGCGGAAAAAGGTGCGGATCGCGCCTTGGCGGGGAAGATCCTCGATGTATTCCCCGATGCCGCGCTGTTGCGCCAGCGGCCGGAATCGCTGGCCTGGCAGGTGACCGCGTTGCTCGATTCGGGTGGCGCTGCGACGGTGGCCGCGGTGCGTCCGCCCGACGTGCGTGGTGGCACGGAACTGTTCGTGTGCACGCCTGATCGCGATGGTGTGTTCGCCGCCGTGGCCGCGACGCTCGACCGCCTGCGGCTGGATGTCGTCGCGGCACGCGCGATGTCTTCCCGCGATGGACGTGCACTGGATACGTTCACGGTGCTGGAATCGGGCTCGCAGGCGCCGGTGCCCGCGGAGCGCGCCATCGAGTTGCAGAACGCGCTCGAGCGCGTTCTCGGCGCACCGGTACTGCGCCCGCAACCGGCGCATCGCGGGCTGACGCGCCGGTTGCGCCATTTCCAACGGCCACCGCGCATCGACTTCCACGGCGGTGACGGGCAGCCACTGACCCGCCTGGCCCTGGTCTGCAGCGACCGCCCCGGGCTGCTGGTCGCCATCGCGCAGGCCTTCCTCGATGCGCGGGTGCGCGTGCATGATGCGCGGGTCGCCACCTTCGGCGATCAGGTGGAAGACTTTTTCGTACTGAGCGACAGTCACGACGCGCCGCTGGACGAGGCGCAGCAGCAATCGTTGCGCGAAGCGCTGCAGAGGCGGCTGGCGCCCGGCCGCATGGCTGCGGCCCCTGAATGACCTGTTGTGCCAGGCAGCTTGCACGCCGGCGGTGCTCGACTGCGGAGCAACTGTGCTCCCGGTCAAGCTGTTTCGGGAGCGTACATCGACGGAGCCGATGACACGAAGGGCGAGCCGCGGACGCGGCGAGTCAATGCTCGTGTACTGGCGTGTACACTCCGCTTCCACCCTCCGGCGTCACGCAGTCACGGAGCCCTGTCGCCATGGATGGCGTTGTCCGCTCGCGACGGTTCATCGGGGGCCGCCGGCCGTTTGGAAATCCGACATGCATGAATGGGAAGCACTGATCGACGCTGTGTGGGAGAAGCGCGCTTCGCTTGATGTCAACGAAGCCGGCGCATTGCGCGCGCCGCTCGATCAGGTCATGGATGCACTCGAAGCGGGCGAATTGCGCGTGGCTGAGCCCGACGGGCAGGGCGGCTGGCGGGTCAACCAATGGGTGAAGCGCGCGATCCTTTTGTATTTCCGCGCGCACGACACGCGGGCGATGGATGGCGGCCCGATGGCCGCATTCGACAAGGTGCCGCTGCGTTTCGCAGGCGCCGATGAAGCGGCGTTCCGCAAGGCGGGCGCGCGCGTGGTGCCGGGTGCGCTGGTGCGCCGCGGCGCGTTCATCGGAAAAGACGCAGTGCTGATGCCGAGCTACGTCAACATCGGCGCGCATGTCGGGCCCGGCGCGATGATCGATACCTGGGCGACGGTAGGCTCCTGCGCACAGATTGGCGCGCGCGTGCACCTCTCCGGTGGCGTCGGCATCGGCGG